>JAKAAE010000061.1 GCA_021797225.1 Thermoplasmata archaeon
CGTGCATGCCTATAGCATATCAGTTAAGGGAAATTATTCAGAGGAGTGATGTTAATGTTATTCAAAAAAAATACAAATAAAATTTTGACAGATAAATCAAAGGAAAAAACGGTTCTAAAAGTCAAGACAGTGGATGATATACCGATAATAAAGGAAATGCGCAGGATGATCGGCAATAACCAGAGGAGAGAAGCAATAATATATAGTTTTTCAAACCTGAAAAAGGACTATAGTAGGTACTTCGGTGCTCCAAGTTACAGTTCCAACCGTGATTTTATAATGGGAGAACTTGAAAATTTAGGTATCAAATTCGACAAAGAGGAATCATTGACGGATAGAACAGATAATGTTGTAATTAAAACAGTTATTGAAACATCTAAATATAAAGGGAAAACTGGGATCGATGAATCCAAGGAACCGGTAAAAACAGAAGAAAATAACAGATTCTATGCTATTAAAAAAATAGGCCTTTTTTATTTTAATTTTTATGAAGTTGCAAGATTTGGAAATTATAACTGGGGAGAGATGGATGAAAAAGAATTAATAAATCCTGTAAAGGATGTTTATAATTACATGGATTTAATGAAATTATTTTATAACGGTGAATCTGTTGGGAATTGATATTTTAAAACTATTTATAGACTATCATACCAGTATAAAATTTTTTTACCCCATGGTAATTTTGGTCATACTTACATTTATCATCACAGTTCATTCGCGCAAGTTTAAGAAATCCGATGATCAGGAAATTATACATAAGGTTGATTTACATATAGATCAGACCGATTTCTTAAAGGAAATAAAATTAATACAGTCCGGAGATTTTTCTACATTTCTAAACAGTATAGATAGTGATGTGGATAAAATGGCTATTCTAATGAAGGATTATCGGGCAACTGTGAAAAAATATGGAAAATACAGCGCACAACTGCGTTTCTCTACAAATAAAAAAGTTGTAAAACACGCCGAAAATATGAAAAATAAATGTCTCAAACAAATCCTAGCAGATGTGGATAGCATGAAAAGTTTGAAAATGTCGATAGTTAACGAAGAGGTGTATAACGAATGGAAGAAGAAGGAAAAACAGTGAGGGATATAGCCCGAAATATAGAATCATCCATCGATGAAAAAGTCATAGGTTCCAGGAGGATAGTACGGTTCATGCTAATTTCATTATTTACCAGCAATCATATCCTGCTGGAAAGTGTCCCAGGTCTGGCTAAAACTATGCTTGCATCCGAATTTTCAAAGCATATGGGTATTCGTTTCAAAAGAATTCAATTTACACCAGATATGCTCCCATCTGATATAACTGGAAATATGGTTTTCAATCCAGAAGACCGGAAGATGGAATTCAGGGAAGGTCCAATATTTTCTAACATAGTTCTGGCGGATGAAATAAACAGGACTCCACCTAAGGTTCAATCTGCTCTCCTTGAGGCTATGGAGGAGAAACAGGTTTCAGTCTACGGCATCACCTCCAGATTGCCCTCACCATTTATGGTCATTGCAACTCAAAATCCAATAGAACAGGAAGGAACATTTCCTCTGGCAGAGGCCCTTATGGATCGTTTCCTTTTTAGATATTACCTAGATTATCCTGATCGTGATGCAGAGATAAGAATACTTAATACTGTGTATAAGAACAGTGCTATGATATATAATAAACTGGATTCTGATGTAATTCTGGATTTCAGAAACATGGTTGAAAACGTGTACGTTAATGAGGATATTATTCAATATATTATAAACATAATACGCAAAACACGGGATTCGGATATGGTATTCGTTGGGGCCAGTACACGTACAGCTGTTAAATATCTTCAGGCAGCCCGTGCAAATGCACTTTTAAGTGGCAGAGAATATGTAATACCCGAAGATGTAACATTCATGGCAAGAGAGATACTAAATCATAGATTACTTCTGCGCCCGGAAACAATGATAGATTACGAATCTGACTATAGAAATATGATATACAATGTAATAGATTCCATAGTAAAATCAATAGAGGCACCACAATGATTCGAAGGCCTGGCTATGCAATACTTGCATTATTAACTTACGGAATTGTTGAATCCCTTCTTTTAGGGTATAAGTATTATATTATATTGGTAATATTATTATTTTTTACCGTTGCCTTCGAAGTTATCTATTTTAATATCTCTGGTTCAAAAACTATTTCAGGAATCTCAGTAAGACGAATTTCTGATACCACGAATTTCAGGAAAAATAGAAAATTTAAAATTACGCTTAATTTCAAAAATACTAATAAATATCCTGTAACAATACATTTTTTCGACGAGGGCATAGACATTCTTGAAATTTCCGGAAATACTGGAGGGAATATTACAATTCCCGCAAATGGATACTATAATTTAGAATACTGGATAGTTCCCAGATATATAGGCAGATATGATTTTGGGAATATAAAAATAAGGATATCGGATATTTTCCATATATCATCCATAGAAAAAACCTTTTTGAGTAAAATGGAAATAAAAATATCTCCCTCAATGAGTGATATAAAATCAAGCAGGAGTGAAATGATCTCCAGTTTTTTATATACCTTTGGAAACCACTATTCTCATAAAATTGGCCAGGGATATAACCTGTACGGAATAAGACCTTATACCTACGATGACGACCCTAGATTTATTGTTTGGTCAAGATACGATGGGAGTACTAGCAACCTCCTTGTGAAACAGATGGAAGAAGAGCGTGAAATAACTGCTATATTCATAATTGACTACAGCGTATCCATGAATTACGGGTCTACCGATAGAATATATGATAAGACCGTTCTTGATATAATAAATTCATCATATTTTATGATAAAAAACAGGGATAGTGTAGGATTTTTGTTATACTCTGATAATATACATACATATATACCACCGGATAATTCAGGTAAGGGCATTGATAGACTTGAGAAAGAAGTTTCTTCAATAATTCCTTCAGGGGGATTCAGCGCTGCAAATGCTATAAAATATCTACAAACAAAACAGAAAAAAAAAGTTTTGCTTTTTCTGATAACTGCTTCATTAAACTCCGTTGAAGCACTAAGTTATTATAATAATCTCACCGTTTTTCTTATTAACCATGAATCTTATTATGATTGCAGTCCAAATGGGGACTTTGAAGATTTGCTTATCAGGAATTCACAATTCAAGGAAATTAACCGGGTCAGAAGAACTGTCAATGCAATAAGAAATAGAGGTATAAGATGCGTGTACGTGAATAAGAAAAATATGCTGCCGAAAATAATGTTTGAATATAATTATGGAAGAAGTATGAATAAGGGGGCCTCATAAGATGAATAGATTACAAACCATACTTGTAAGCGCTTTGATATTTATTCCTGATTTTATAATGCTTTTCGCTACAAGAGAGTTAATACTCACTGTGACTGTAGTATATTTCGTTGTAATTTTTACCATATTATTTCTTTTATCGAAATTTATAAGATTGTATGGAATTCTAATACTTTTGTTAACTCTTCTAGTTATTCTACTGTTTTATCTCAAAACTCTTTTTGTACATAGTCCTATAGTAGTAACATATTTTTCCTATCTTCCCGATGTGCCAGTATCCAGAAAACTGATTTTTACAGCAATAATACTCCTAATTTTGCTCTTCATCATTGAGGGAATCTTATCTAAAACATTCGGGAAGCTGATATCATATTACCTTACAGCTTCAGGTATGTTATTGATGCAGATGGCTACCTTGGCGTATATGAAAATAGGAAATATTGCCATCACCACAAGTTCATATTTTACCAGTTATAGTTATGTCTGGCTGGCCGAATATGCCTCAATAATTTCACTCTTCAAAAACGGTTATCAGACATATCTTCCTCTTTACAAATTAACCCTCCCATTTTCCACAGAGATTTCTGCAGGTTTTGCCGTTTCTGTAATAGCAGCTATATACTGGCTGTATGCAAGTAACAGCAAAAATAATGATAATACAATAGGATCATTTTCGGTAATTCCTGGACTATTAATCGGCTTTTTGTTCTTTATTTCCATTCGTTATATCATACCACTGGAATTCGAATTTATTTATATAGCAATAATGGTTGTTACAGTGTTTATTTTAATATCATATAGTAATAAAAAAGCAAAAAATACCTATGCAGATATTGAAGGCGAATAATTCAATAGGTCTCATCCAAAACGAAAATACTATAAATAATAAATACATAAGAATAAATAATTAATTTATAAAGTGAGAGTGTCACAACCCGATAAAATGCTGATGTAGTCCCATCAGCAATGTCGAAAGGTGGTGGCACATTATTTAAACCAATGGTTTTTCTTCTATTTCCCAGCCATATAATCCGTTGTAGAGATTATAGACATTTTCAAGTCCATTTTCTTCAAGAAATTTGCCGGTATAATAACTTCTGTGGCCGGAGCTGCATACAAGGACTATTTTTTTATCTTTATACTTTTTTATCAGGGAAATATCATTAAAGATATCATACATTGGTACCAGAACTGAACCATCTATATGTCCAGATTCGTATTCAAACTGCTCCCTGACATCGATGATTACGCATTCATTTTTGTTCATCATTTCTGATAGCTCATCAGGAATTATGTTTAAAACCATGACATGAAATCATAAATTTGTATATAAGAATTAAAGCATTTTCAATGCTACATTACTATAAATTGCCTTTTCTCAAAATTCTTCATGAAAAGGGTAAAAAATTCATTAAAAACAGTATTTCGTTATTTTATAGAATTTCTCAACTGTATATTCATATAAAACACTTTTGACTATGGGGAATAAGGTATTAATGTTAGTTTTTCATTTGCAGTTTTGTTCCTTTTAGCAATTACCTGCATAAAATCATATTTTCTTATTCTGCGTATAAGCTGAATACTCAAGCAATGTTATCACAAGCTCAGCATGACTCCATATCAGCGGTGATACAGAATGTGGTTGACCTGTATAGGGATTTATCTGTTCAGAAAATATTCCGGATTTTTGTCTGTGAGACTTCACCCATTCTATCAGTGACCATCCCCTCTCGAGATCACCTGCCTTCATGAAATATCTTGCCATCCACAGTGTTGTAATTATCCATGGGTTTCCTGGCACATTAACGTCGTCCTTTATTCTCATGTAGTTGTCATTTTCGTATCTTGCTATACCCCCCACACCGTTAACCCAGAGTTTTTCCATGATAGCTTCCATGGTGCTGACAACCCTGGAATCTTTGGGGTCTTTCATTCCAAAAATTACAATGGATGACAGGGCACTATCTACTGTAAAATCTGGCTTTCCATCGATTATGGCCCTTGCATATCTTCCATATTCATCTGAGTAAAACTTCTCCTCGAATGCATTATACATTCTTGTGGCAGCCTCAGAGTATTTTTTTGAGAGATCCTGATCTCCGAAAACATCGGCAAAATGTGATGCGGCTTTCAATGCAGCATATGTGGTCGATACTGTATATGCATGTATTCCGTACCTTTCTTCCCATAGATCAAATGATTCCCTTGGCAATCCATCTTCATTTACAAATCCTGTCATGAATTCTGCAGCTTTTATCACAAGATCGTCATAGAAGGGAGCAGTGAAACCTATATCATTGTATTTTCTGAAGTATTCCCAGAGTACCCAGACCAGAAGTGCGGTTTCATCTTCCTGTATGGGATATATCTCTTTTCCCCTCATAATATGTGGAAGCCAGCTGCTTGCCAGATGCCCATCCATATTGTATTTATGCTGCATATACCCCTGGCTTGAAATAAGTGAAGTTGAAAGTGAGAAGAACTGCCTGGCAGTCTGGGAATGGCCTGCTATACTGAGGGAATAAGCAGCAACTGCGGCATCTCTGGGCCACACATAATAGTAACCGTCATGGCTCATTTTTAGGATATCACTATCCGAGGATGCCGCTATAGAACCGATTATATTTGAATGGCTCTTAATAATGAAGAGAGAACGCCTGAACAGTGCATTTGTATCGGGATCAAGATTTGGTGTAACTTTTGAAGACCATAACTCCCAATAATTTGTTGTTCTGCGCTCAAGCTTTTTTAAATATTCCAGATTTATATTGCCTTTTATCTGTGATATTTCCTTATAGCTCTCTCCGGCAACAATATAATAATAAACCGAGAACTTTTTACCCGGATCGATATCCACGGAATGGCGTAAAACTGAATCCACAGATCCAATAGAAACTGGATTCATGGATAGTTCATTATCCTCAGCATCCTTCCATGTCCCCTTTAACACACCTGTATCTTTTACCCCTGTAGCATACTGATCCATAGTTTTATTATTTTCATCCAGGGTAGATGCCAGAAAATATCTATTTTCTTTGTAATGCACAATGCCATCCAGCTCAGGATATAAAGCCGCCGTATCTCCAATATCATTCCCGTAAATATAGAAATTCTGATGAAAGAAGAATTTAATATTTCTTCTGGTATTCCCCGTGTTTGAAATGTTTATATGTCTTATATAAATATTTTTGTAAATATCCACAATATCACGACTTTCAAAATCTATCCCAGACATAGGATAAAATACTGTACCCACCATGGTATGATCAAAATAATCCATAAATTTTAAATGGTTCCTATCTAACCACAAAAAATTGTTATCAATAGAAATACCGTACATAAACGGATGACCGCTTGAATGGTTCTCAGATGCATATTTTGAATAATAAAAGTCTGTTATCCTGTAATCTTCATCAAATGTCAGTAACATTCTACCATTTCCCAGGGGGAGGTATCTTACCATGGTACCATATAACTATATTTAGTTTAAAACCTTTCTGTAATGATATATTATGACTCTAAATTTATATTATCTTTTCAGGGGCAATCCCAGCAATGTTTATTAATAAAGTAACGTTATGATTTTATGAACAGTAATCAGGAATGGTTGCTTGCTAATTCCCGTGGTTCCTATTCCTCTTCTACAGTATCATTTGCAAATACAAGAACCTATCACGGGCTGTTAGTTATATCGAATACTGATAATTATCAGAGATATGTTATTCTTTCTAAACTTTTTGAAGAAATTAAATTTTACGGGAAAATTTATAGCCTTGACACAAATTATTATCCTAGCGTAGTTTATCCAACTGGATATCAGTACATAGATGAATACTCGATTTTTCCATTTCCCGTTATTAACTATACCCTTGGCGGCCAGCCAGTTAAAAAATCTGTAGTAATGGATCCTGATTCCGATACTGTAATTATAAGATATGAATTTAATGAAAAAATCCCAGAATCTCTGACATTATTCCCCCTTCTTGCCTTCAGGAATTTTCACAGTGTTATAAAAACCGGTGAAAAGCAATTTACTTATTCAGAATCCAACAAATCCTTTGATTTCACTGATGGAAATTTTACATTACATATATCAAAAACCGGGACATTAACACATACTGGCTACTGGTATTACAACCTGAGGTATCCTGTGGAGGAAGAAAGGGGAACAAACAGCATGGAAGACCTTTACAATCCTGGAAAAATAAACATAAATCCTCTTAAAAATATAGTTGATGTAAAAATTACCACGGAAGAAAATCCAACACCGGACTTTGATGAAATTAGAGATAAGATTATGAAAAGGGAGAACATTAAAGAGAAAAATCCAGCGATTAAAGCGCTCAGGATTACCTCTAATAATTTTATATTGAATGATGACTTAATAGCAGGTTTTCACTGGTTTGGGCCGTGGACCCGGGATACTTTTATTTCAATGCCCGGGCTGGTACTTTTACCCAAAAATTTTGATCTGGCCAGAGGGATATTCAATAATTATGCACGAAAAATGAAAAATGGGCTCATTCCCAATAATGCCTATACCGATGGCTTTTACCGTTCTGCTGATGCTTCTCTGTGGTTCATATATGCTCTCTATAAATATTATTATTATTCACAGGATAAAGATTTTATTTCCGGAATTTACTCCAGAATAAAAAGCATTGTTAATGCATATTTCAACGGTAATGATGATTTTTATCTTGATGGAAAGTTCATACATATAACTGTGGACCAGATGACGTGGATGGACGGAATGAGCGGAGGTGTATCATTTACACCTAGACTTGGAAAACCTATTGAAATAAATGCTCTATGGTATAATGCGCTGAAATCGTATTCATATTTATCCGGAATAACCGGCAACCATGTGGAGGAATTTGTTACAGACATTTTATCATCATTTAACAAAAAATTCATGGAAAAATATCTTGTTGATGGTAAAATTGCAGACATTGTAGAACCTCTGGACACATCTTTCCGTCCGAATTTTCTGTTTGCCTATTCATTGCCTTATAAATTGCTGGACAATCCATATTTTCTCCAGAAGGCAGAAAAAGAACTGGCAACACCATATGGAATCAGAACCTTATCTCCCGAAGATCCGAAGTTTAAAGGGATTTATTCAGGGAATCAGTATAACAGGGATAGTGCATATCATAATGGAACTGTATGGCCATGGCTTACCGG
>JAKAAE010000062.1 GCA_021797225.1 Thermoplasmata archaeon
TGTGGTAAGGCAAAGAAATTCTTTGCATGGAATATGAATGCAAATACAAATATGATTGTAAGAATTATTGCAGCCATTTTGAACCATGTCATTATTGCATTGGATTTTCCGAATATGTTTACTCCCACATACTGGATTATAATAAATATTGCAAGAAGTGCCAGTGCAAGAACAACTCCTGTAGGGGTCAGAAGTGATATTGACGAATTGTATATTCCAGGTATGTAACTGCTCAAAAATCCTGTGAGTGCAGCTGCTTCAACCGGTGGTGTTGCTATGGCACCTATCATATAAGCCCAGCCAAGGTAAAAATTACTCACAGGGCCATGGGAAAACTCGTTGAATCGGACAAGTGAGCCGCTATATGGGAAAAGAGTTCCGAGCTCACTGAACACCAGTGCAAGAATAATAAAGAATACACCTGCAACAACCCATGTGAGTATGGCTCCTGGCCCAGCATATGCAGGACCTGCTAAAACACCCAGAAGCCATCCTGAACCGACCATTCCGCTGAAGCTGATTAGAAATATATCTACTGAGGATAATGATTTTTTCAATTTCTGATTTGAACTATTAGAATTACCTGAATTGTTCATTTTGACCTTAATTGTAGCATCCGTATATAAATATATTTACACGAAATCCGGAGTATGTTCGTAAATACATTGAATTTTATTTTAAAAATCCACTGATCATTGTATCCAGTGTACTGCGCTTCCTGATAAGTATATCACTATTATGGTCTATTGCAACCTCCGCAGGAGTACCAAGAAGATTATAATTGGATGCCATGGATGAAACATAGGCACCGGCATTGAGTATTAATGCTAAGTCTCCGGTCTTTACATCCGGAAGTAATATATTTTTGGCAAGGTAATCTGTATTCTCACATACCTGGCCGGCTATATCCGATAAAGTTATGTATTCTGAATCAACATATCCGGGTATTTTTATTTCATGATGCGCGCCGTAGAGTGGTATCCTGATCATTGTATTCATACCGGTATCTATTCCTATAATCTTATGATCAGAATTCTTAATGGATGTTATCGATGAAACAAGTATGGCAGCATCTGAAATAATATACCTTCCAGGTTCTATGATAAGTTCTGATGATTTGAAGTATCCCCTATTCTTAAACTTTGAAAAATTTTCTTTAATATAATCGGCTGTCCTTGCCAGATCCAGAGGTTTTGTATGCAAATCATATGGCACTCCGAATCCCCCACCGATATCCAGGAAAGAAAATTCAATTCCAAGTGCGTCTGATATTTTAGCTGCTATGTCAAAGAATCTTTCGGTGGATTCCTTAAAAAATTCATGGTCAAGAACATTCGATCCAGTCATCATGTGGATTCCGAATCTTCTGGCACCGTATTTTTTTGCAGACTTGTATGCCTGAAGTGCATCTTCTGGCGAAATTCCGAATTTTACGTCATGCCCTGCGGTTGTAATTCCTGCAAATTCTCCCCTTCCAATACCAGGATTTATCCTGAAAGAAACTATTTCAGGTAAATGTCCACTGATAAGCTCCATCTGTCCCTGATAGTCGAAATTAATAGTTATTCCCAATCTTGAAATCTGAAAAAGTTCAGCTTCAGAAAGATTATTCGGTGTTGCAATTATGTGATAAGGGTTAGCCCCAGCGCTAAGTGACAGTTGTACCTCATTCAAATTTGCTGCATCTATGCCTGCACCATTTTTAATAATATATGAAACTATGAAAGGATTATAATTCGCCTTAACTGCATAATGTATTGCAATACCATCAAATGCTATTTTTAGATTTTTTATATTTTCAATGATTCTTCTCATGCTATATATGATAAGAGGAGTTTTATATTTTGAACATAACTGTTTTATGTTAAATCCATTGTATACTGAATAATCATCGCTTAAATATGGATAATGTACAAATCCTTTTTCCATATTACATTATCTTAAAAATGAACAAAAACTTTTCCTATTTCATTAATTGTTTTATATTAAAGTACTAATGCTCAAAAATAATTGATAACAAGGGCAACAATCATATAAATCACTCCATCCATTATAAAAATAAGTGTCATTATTAACTGCTGCCGGTTTATATACTTAACATCAAATTCCCCCACCTGTTTTTTTTCTTCCATAACTTCTCGGAGATAGTTTCTGGCACCGAAGTCCCACCATGCGCCGAAGAAGAATATAACAAATGCTAATAAAAAAATAATCAATGGCATTGTACCCCGGTAATTAAAGGATTTATAAAAATAAAATGGCAATGGGGCTAGCATTATTGCCATTAAAATTATTAATGGGATAATAGCGAATTTTGCTCTTATTTTAACTATATCCTTCATTTTTCAGGTGTTCCAGTTCATTCTGCTCGAAATGGCATTTATACCAGTGTTCACCGTTTGATTTAACAGGCGGAACCGTATCCTTACAGATTTTCTGCCTGTAAACGCAACGGTCATAAAATCTGCATCCTTTAGGAATATCGATAGAATTGCCTATTTCACCTATGATATCTATATGACCTGGATTCCATGATGGATCCGGATTTGGAACAGATTTTATCAAAGCCTTTGTATACGGATGTAACGGTGACTTTATGATATCATCAGCTTTGCCACCCTCAACCATGGAGCCAAGATACATTACATATATCCTGTCCGCCAGGTAATAAACAGATGCAATATCATGTGAAATATATAAAATAGACATGCCCCGTTCGATTCTTATCTTATTAAGCCTGTTCATGAACGATGCCCTTAAGGATACATCAAGCATTGACGTGGGCTCATCTGCAACAATAAACTTTGAATTTATTACCGTTGCCCTTGCGATTCCTACTCTCTGTTTTTCTCCTCCAGAGAGTTCATATGGGAATCTATCCATATATGCCTCCACAGGGAAAAGATCAGCATTCGCAATGGATGCTTTCACGGCTTCCTGCATCTCCATAACATCCTTCGTTATGTGGTTTCCGATCATGGGTTCTGATACCGTATTGAATACTGTCATTTTAGGATTTAATGAATCGAAAGGGTCCTGAAATATCATCTGAGTATTTTTCCTGAACTCAATATAATCTTTATGATTGGATTTTAATTTATTTACATATACGAAGTCATTTTCATTGAAATAATATTTTATATTCCCGGAAGTCGGTTTTAAAAGTCCTATCAACAGTCTGGCAAGAGTGCTTTTTCCTGAACCAGATTCACCAACAAGACCTACGATTTCTCCCTCCCGGATTTCCATGCTCACATCGCTTACTGCATGTACTGAGGGTTTATCCTTTGAATATAATGCCGAGATTATATTTTTCTTTAAATCAAAGTTCTTGGTGAGGTGTTCTATTTCTATTAGCTTGGTATTTTTTATATAATTGTTTGCAAAATTGGGAGCTTTTGGATAATTCTGCGTTATATTTTTAGCAAAGTAGCATCTGCTGTAATGCATCCCATCTATATACTGAAGTTCTGGCTCTTCCGTTGTACATATAGAATCCTTCATGTAGCACCTGTCTGCGAATTTACATCCCTTAGGCAGATTTGCTGGATCAGGTAGTCTTCCCGGTATTCCTTCAACATGCTGCCTTGCATTGGATAAATTTGGATAACTCTTCAGTAATTCTATTGTATATGGATTGTGTGAGTTTTTGTATATATCTGCAACAGTTCCATACTCCATTATAGCTCCGGCATACATTACTGCAATCTTATCAGCCAGCTGTGAGACAACACCGATATCATGGGATATTATAATAAATGACTTAATCCTCCCACTTTGCTTCAATCTTTTAAGGGTTGCAATAATTTCTGCCTGTGTTATTACGTCCAGACCGGTTGTGGGTTCATCTGCTATAACTATTTTGGGATCAAGTGCAAGAGCCATGGCTATTACAGCCCTCTGCTTCATTCCTCCAGATAGTTCATGTGGATATGAATCTTTAACAGCCGGAGTAAGCCCTGCATCCTTCAATAGTTCCACAACTCTTTTCTCTATTTGATTTTTATCTAGATCTGTATGGATTCTGAACACTTCGCCTATCTGTCTTCCTATAGTATACACTGGATTGAAGGAGTTCATTGCACCCTGGAAGACCATTGAAATATCCTTCCATCTAATATCTCTTAACTTCTGATCCAGTAATTTAAGCCCCCTTTTGTTTTTGGGTTTATTTTCACTATCAACGTATTTATCATTATATAGTGAAACTGAGCCGGTAATGACAGCATTTTCAGGCAGCAATGATAAAATGGCAAGTGCAATTGTACTTTTTCCCGATCCTGATTCCCCTAGAATACCGAGAGACTGACCGTTTTCGATCTGCAGATTAACATTTCTGACTGCCTTAACCAGGCCACCGTACACCTTGAAATCTATGCTTAAATTTTCAATATCTAGAAGTAAATTACTTTTTTGATATACATTTTCTTCCTGTTCCATCATTTTCTTCCACCCAGTGTTGGATTTGCCACTTCATCTATGCCTCTGGAAATGAATATGAATGCTAGTATAAATAGCGTAAGTGCCACTATTGGAGGTATAGTAGCATAGGGATAAACAGTAATAGAATAGAAATCACCCAGAAAAGAACTGAGCATTCCTCCCCATGTTGGTATCGATACACTAACCAGACCAAGAATTTCAAAACTAGACACGGCTGCCACAGCACCACCTATATTGATAGCGGTGAGGTATACCAGTAATGTTCCCATGTTAGGCACAAAGTGCCGTTTCATGATGCTCAGTGTTTTAATATTTGATACCTTTGCAGATTCCACGAATGTTCTTGTCTTAACACTTCTTACAATACCTATAAGTGAGAAAGTGACAAAGGGCCACCCGAGCAATGAAAATATAAATATCAGGTTAATAAGTGATGGACCAAGAACACTTGCTAGCACGATATATAATGGAAGTGTGGGTATTAAAAATATTGACAGTGCCAGAGTTTCCATGAAAGAGCTTACCATTCCAGAATAATATCCAATGAACATTGCCACAACTAATGATATCAATATTGTCATTATCCCAGCAGCGAATCCTACTTCCAAATCAGGTGGAAAGCTATCTATAAACAAGGCAAATACATTATCGTGAGCTATGTTAGTTCCCAGTGGTAGAATAAGGCCAGAGACTGTATGGAACGTTGGCCCAAGTGAAACGGGATTACCTTCGAAGCTATACATGATAATATTATTACCGCTTAAAAGTGCAATTGTCGGTCCGCTTCCATATGTTACATTATCAATTTTAAAACTATAAGGTTCTTCAAACATAATTGGATTGCCAACAGATGCCTTTAAATTTGAGTTCCATGAGTAGGGATATTTTTGAAATGCATTTATTAAATATATCATTTGCCCAGTTGTAGTATTGCTCAGTAAAAATTTGCCACTATGGTAATATTCAATATTATTAACTCCAAATGGTAATTTCGACTCTCCTGTTACCTGAACATTGCCTGTTTTAGATTTTGCAAGTGCATAATAATAGTTTCCAGATGAAATGATTAAATCCGATGGGAATCCATGTGACCCACGACTAACTCCTATTGCTGCAATAGTATGAGAAGCGGTATAAATAAAAGTTCTTGTTCCATTAATTAGATTTAATATATACAATGAGTTACCTGATGACATGAAAGCATCCTGATATCCGGGTTTCAGGTCAAAATATTGGTATTCTGCCGGAATTGCTAGCTGACCTATATTGAAAGAGTAGCTATTGTTAAATAGTAAAGCACCAGTAACATTCCATGCATCGATATTTTTTCCTCCCGTGACTATAACTTCCGGAGAATTGGGAGTTATAAAATTGTTACCAATGAAATATATATGCGGGGAACCTGTTAAACTTAATTTGTGAGACCACAATTCATGTAAATTGTAAGTGTAATATTCATTTAAATACATCCCGGTGTTATTTTCTACTACTGCATATGTATAAGATCCATAGGGACAGCTGTCTACAGTGGAAGTGGCTGCCATTACTTCATCAGTTACAAAACTTGGTTGACCGAATCTTGGGCTGTTTGTACTTACCATTGCTGTGACAATTGTACCATTTACAGAAATATGGGCGACTGGAAGGGCTTTAACGGAAGAACCGGAAGATGAGCATAATACATTATAAACGTATAAACTATGATTCGATGAGGCAAATATATCTGTTAAATATTGTAAACTGGTACTTTCAGGGGCAAACGCCATAAAATTTGTTACTGTACCATTGGTTTTAAACAGCAAACAGCTACTACCACTATCATTTGCGGTAATTGCAAATATTCCGTAGTTTTTTCCAGATTCCCCGGCAGTGAACATATAATAACTACCAGTCTTATATTCTCCTTCTGTAGCAGAAATTTTGTTCAACGAACTCTCTACTGTAAAATTCAGTTTTTTATCCTCCATAGTTACAGGTTTAAAATAATCCTCAGATGGTATTCCACTAAATGGATTACCATGAACAAGCACAGGTGCAAGTAAAGCGACAATAATGAAAGCTATTAATATATAAAGCCCTGCCTTGCCATACCACGATCTATAAAATACTTTAAACTGCTTTCGTACATTGTTCAGTTTAAATTTGATATTGTCTTTCAAAATTTTTGTATTTGTCTTCATACTCTCACCCTCGGATCTAACCATGCATGTATAAAATCTATAGAGGAATATGCTACAATAACAACTAAAGCCAAGATAAACAAACATGCCTCAATTACTGGATAATTCTCAATCAAAATATTCTCGTACAGTAATACGCCCATGCCCGGTATTTCAAAAATAATACCCGTTATAACTGCACCACTCATTAAAAGAGCGAATTCGAGTGCCATACGAGTTGATTCGGGAACCATTGCATTTCTGGCGGCGTGGTGAAACATTATTGATGATTGACTAACTCCCTTTGCCTTGGCTGTTTGTATGAAATCTTCACCGAGTACAGAAACCATAATACTTCTCATTGTAATTAAATGACCCATAATTTCTATAATCAAAAGAGTTAAAATAGGCATAGTAAAATAGTGTATTAGAACGAGAAAACCACTAAATGATGGTGACTTAAGAAAAGGCCCTAACCTATAATGGGAAGCAGCCAAAGGGAATATTGGATAATAAACGGCAAATACGATATATACAATTATCGCCATAACAAAGAAAGGAATTGAATTTAATATTGTTGCAGTAACTAATGTGGGACCTTCGGATCTCTTACCTCTGATAAATGCAGTCACTATTCCCAAAGGTATACCAAAGGCAAACGAACCAATGGATGCCACCCCAAAAATTATAAGTGTATAGGGAAGTGCAGTCGCAATCATAGAATATATGCTTTGACTCAATTCGGCTGGATTATAGCCAAAGTGGAATGTAAGCATTTGCTTTAGATATACTATAAAAGAGCTAAGTGCAAACTTATTATTTGGATTTATACCGTACATTTTATAAACACTATTTATAGCAGCCTTCGTAGGATGCTTTAAATTTCTAATATATAATTCCGCAGGATTACCTGGCATCAATCGTAATAATACATATAAAATAACGACAACGAATAAGGCCAAAAATACCGCTTGGAGTATTTTTCTACTTATAAGGTAAACATTCATCAATTATCAATAAAGCAATTAAAATCTTTTATAAAAACATTATGGAAAGACAATTGATTGTATATAAATAAGTACCTAGATTCCTATAATTAATTTACCTATTTCCAAGATATAATATTTAGGCCAATAAAAAGAAGTCATGAGTAGAACTACATAGATTTAAGAATTGGAGGTAATTGTTATTACACTTGAACTTTGAGGTTGTTATGGAAGACGGGCATCTTTCAACTTTATTTTTTACTTTATTCATAAAGTGAATATCCATTTTTGAGTTTGCATTTTAGCATTCTATCGAATTATAAAGAGGTAATGAAATGTTAATAGTTCTGCATGTACATGACTGTATAAGGGATATGACAGATGTAATAGTATATTATTATTTAAAAAAATGTACGGAATAAAATTGGGGATCCCAACGGGGTTTTAACGAATTATCACTACCACCATGTTAGGATATGATATAATCGGTTATATCAGGGAGGAATATTTCGTGGGAATTATCAATAATTTATTATAAAAGACATTTAATAAATGATGCAAAATTTCATGAAATATTAAACAGGTACAATAAGATATGCGATAAATATTCCTTCCAATTTATAGATGTCTCCAGGAAGGAGGTAATAAGGGAATATGCATCCCTTTATAAAGTATAGAAGATATAAGTCCATTGGTATAGTACAGGTATTTTTTATGAGGAACTAATATTAAAAAATTGAGTATATGCAATATGAACATCCTATGAAATAATAATTAAAACTACATTTACTTCTGGGAGGAAAGGATCAAAAATGAGAGAAAGCAATTATAGAAACCTCACTTATTCTGATAGAATAGGTATATAGATCG
>JAKAAE010000063.1 GCA_021797225.1 Thermoplasmata archaeon
AGAGAATGTTTGGTGAGATAATAAGGGCTGTAAAGCCTGAGAATATTGTACAGGAAATGATGTTAAAGGTCTATTTCTACAATGAGTACAGTAAATTGAGGGAGGGGAACTAATTGTGCAACTGACTTCAAAAATATAACTCTTTGTCATACTTTAATACAATCTTATGAGTAAGTCAGAAACCCGGGAATCAGGTAACGTTATAGTGCATAACTCCAGTCAACTCCCCTTCAGCATCAATACAGTACGGTTCTTCCTGGAAACTTTATAACCATGGATCTGGAACTGGTGTGTATGGAGTAAAAACATAGTAATGCATTGGTATGCAATACATAATGACATTATAGATAAAATAATGATGTTATCATGATAACTGCTTCGGCAATTGCAGTAATACACCTTCAAATTAATACGTAAAGTTTTAATAATAAACTTATATATATTTTTATGATAATGAAAGATTCTGAGAGAACAGAATACTTCGACAGAAACGCAATAGAAATCTCAAAAAAATATAAGGGAAAAATACTGACTCTTCCTAAAGTCCCTATAAAAGGGATGGAGGATTTTTCATCACTCTATACCCCGGGGATCGCTGCCGTTTCAAAAAAAATTGAGGCTGACAAGGAGCTTGCATACGAACTGACA
This sequence comes from Thermoplasmata archaeon, assembly GCA_021797225.1. The sequence goes on from JAKAAE010000063.1 coordinate 649, forward strand.
GGCAAATGGAATTCAGTGGCGATTTTAACGGACGGTACAAGAGTTCTCGGAATCGGCAATGTTGGTCCGGATGCAGCAATCCCTGTTATGGAGGGAAAGGCTCTACTTTTTAATTATCTGGGCGGTGTGAATGCTATTCCGATACCATTGGTTATTAAGGATAACGATGAGTTCATAGTTGCTGCAAAGGCCATACAGCCATATTTTGGCGGATACAATCTGGAGGATATCCAGTCGCCAAGGTGCTTCTTTCTCCTGGAGAGTCTCCAGAAGTCCATGGATATACCGGTATGGCACGATGACCAGCTCGGTACAGCATCCATAATACTGGCGGGAGCCATCAATGCACTGAAACTGGTAAACAAAAAAAAGGAAGAAGCAAAAATCGTTTTCAACGGTGCCGGTGCGGCCAATATCGCTGCAATATACCTTTTTGAGGCTGCCGGCTTTAAAAAAGAGAACATAATTGCAATCGACTCTAAGGGTATAATAGAGCCTTCCAGGGCAGATATAGATGCCCTGATGTTCAAGAATCCTTGGAAATACAAAATAGCATTGGAAACAAACGGAGATCGTGTTAAGGGAGACCCTGCAAATGCCTTCAGGGGGGCGGATCTTGTTGTTTCAGCATCAGTTTCCATCCCGGGGACAATTAAAAATGAATGGGTAAAATCCATGAACAGGGATCCGGTTATATTTGCCCTGGCAAATCCATTACCGGAAATCTGGCCTGAAGAAGCGAAAAAATCAGGAGCGAGAATCGTGGCAACTGGCAGGGGGGATTTCCCGAATCAGATCAATAATAGCATGGTATTTCCCGGTGTTTTCAGGGGTGTTCTGGATGCAAGATCTAAGGGTGTGAATTTTCAGATCATGGTTGCTGCCTCCCAGGCAATTGCAGATTTTGTTGAAAACCCTACGGAGGACCATATAGTTCCATCCATGGAGGACTTTGATCTTTTCCCCAGAGTGGCCTCTGTTGTTGCAAGGAAATGCGTAGAATCTGGTCTCGCAAGAAAATCCGATTCCACTGAGGGATTTTACAGGACTGCATCGGATATTATAACAAAGAATAGAAATATTTACAACAAATTATTTGACATGTAGGTGATAAAGCTTGGTTAACATTAGATTAATGGAAAAAAAGGATATAGACGGTGTAATGGAGCAGCTATTGAGATTAAAACATTTAAACGAAGAATTTGATCCTCTTTTAAAGGTATCAGTAGGAAATGAAAAAGAGATATCTGAAAAACTCAGCAGGATTATTGAGGACAGGGAAAATCATATAGGACTTGTTGCCGAGGATGGAAAAAGACTGGTAGGCATGATAATGTCTGATGTTATATTCAGAATATATTATGACCCTAAATACGAGGCAAGAATTAGAGAATTTTATGTAATTCCTGAATACAGGGGAAAGGGCGTTGGGATAAAACTCCTTGACAAATTGAGGGAGCTGGCTGCCGAAAGGAACATAAAAATGATAACTGCAGAATTTCCATCCCTGAACCTGATTGCATCTAAATTCTATGAAAGCATTGATTTCAAGGAACTAATAAAAATTTATTCTAAAATAAATTAAAAAAATTTATTTTTAGGCGGATAAAGCTATATATTTCAGTATATTTCCAGTTTTTACATAATTGAGCTCTGCATTTGTATTTATCAGAGCCTTTCCCTTTACCGGTTTTCCATTTATTTTTATAGTTAATTCCTTTCCTATGGAGATATCATTGATACCCTCTATGTTAACTATTTCATCGCCTTTCATACTTGGAATACTGTTAACCTGTATTGGAATTATACCCATATCTACGAGGTTGCTTCTGTGAATTCTTTCAAAGCTTTCAGCTATCACAGCCTTAACGCCAAGAAGAGATGTAACCTTTGCTGCCCAGTCCCTAGAGCTCCCGGATCCATACTGCTTTCCTGCAAATATGACTAAAGGTACATTATTTTGTTTATATTTCATAGCTGCCTCGTAGAAGGTCATTACTTCTCCATCCGGGTAGTAAACAGTATCACCTCCAGTATGATCTACCATCAAATTCCGTGTTTTTGGATTGGAGAATCCACCGCGTAGCATTACTTCATGGTTTCCACGGCGGGAACCGAAGGTATTCATCTCAGTAACTCCCAGCGATGCCAGATATTTTCCGGCAACGGAATCCTTTGTTATCGGCCCTGCCGGCGATATATGATCGGTTGTAATCTTATCCCCGAATATGGCAAATATTCTACCATTTATTACATCCTTTACAGGTTCCATGTACATCCACGGTGGCATTTTTATGTATGTTGAATCCTTTTTAAAATCAAATATCATTCCCCCGCTTGATTTCATAGATTCCCAGTTTGAATCCCCCTTGAATACATCGCTGTATTCCTTTTTGTACGTTTCTGGATCCATGGCAAGATGGAAATACTTCTTTATCTCCTCAGTACTTGGCCATATATCACTGAGATACACAGCTTTTCCGTTATCCTGGCCTATTGGTTCTCTTGAAAGGTCAATATCCAGCGTTCCCGCAAGTGCAAAGGCAACTACCAGCATGGGAGATGCAAGGAATGCTCCTGCAATATATGGATTTATTCTTCCCTCAAAGTTCCTGTTCCCGCTGAGCACTGCAAAAGTTTTTACATTATTTTTCATCATGTCATCCTGAACTTCAGGTATTAGGGGGCCTGCATTTCCTATGCACGTTGTGCATCCGTAACCCACCAGTTCGAATCCAATTTTATTAAGGTACTTCATCAGACCTGCCTTTTGCAGGTATTCTGTTACTACTTTAGATCCGGGAGCCAGGCTTGTTTTTATTGTCTGCGCCGGTACAATGTTATGTTCTACTGCCTTTTTTGCCATGAGTCCCGCTCCGAGAAGGACAAACGGATCAGATGTATTTGTACAGCTTGTGATTGCAGCAATAACCACCGATCCATTTTTAACGAGCTTTCCGTCTTTACCGTCTTTAATAAGTTCATCTATTTTTCCCTTTAAATCATCTATATTTACAAGCTCATCCGGATTCTTCGGACCTGCAACAGCACTTTTAATATCAGAAAGATCGATTTCCACGGTATCGCTGTATTTCTTTGGACCGTTATAGAACAGGCCCTGTTCCATGAAGTATTTTTCTACAGATTCTGCATCTCTACCAGTGCCTGTGAGGTATTTCAGTGTTTCACTATCCACTGGAAAATATCCGATGGTGGCTCCGTATTCAGGTGCCATATTGGATATTGTTGCCCGATCCTGTGCTGTTAATTCAGAAAGTGCCCCGTAGAACTCAACAAATTTTCCCACAACATTCCTTGCACGTAGTGTTTTTGTAATGTAAAGTACGACATCTGTGGGTGTAACCCCTGTGGGAACATTGCCCTTTAAATTTACACCTATAACCTCCGGGACAGTCATGAAATATGGTTCATTGAGCATTGAAGCCTCAGCCTCCAGACCGCCGACTCCCCAGCCCAGTACTCCTATGCCTCCGATCATGGTTGTATGAGAATCTGCTCCTATGAGGCTCTCTGGAAATATCTCTCCATTTTCTATAACCGCAACTGATGATAAATATTCAAGGTTGATCTGATGAACTATTCCGTGGCCTGGCGGTACAATTCTAACATTCTTGAAAGATTGCTGTGACCACTTAAGAAAGTCATATCTTTCGACATTTCTGGAGAATTCATCCTTCATATTCAGAATGATAGGCTCATCTCCGCGGAATGAATCTACAATTATAGAATGGTCAATAACAAGGTCTGACTTTGTTGCAGGATTAACCTCTTCAGGGTTCCTTCTCATTTTCTGGTAGTATTCCCGCATTGCTGCAAGGTCCACCAGTATTGGAACTCCAGTATAATCCTGAAAAACTACCCTTGAAGGCTTAAAGGCCATTTCCGCCCCTGACTTCATGTTTGCAAGATTTTCTATCGACCTATCATCTATATCAACGCCGTCATAATTCCTCAACACGTTTTCCAGTAAAATCTTAAATGAATACGGTAGATTATCAACATCATACTTGCCGGCTAGCTGATTCAATGGATAATAGTTAAGAGTCCTGTCTTTTATTTTTATTGTATTGTGCTGTATGTTCATATATTGTAAAGCCAAGATGATATTTTAACATTATTATATCGAAATATTTCGGTGATATCCCGAATAGGTGGTTGTGTACCATATTATGTGTAAATATAAACCCCCTGTTAATAATGAAATGATCATCAAATAACAGAAGAATCGATACAATAAAATCATGTATCATTTTAAACATCTCCTATATATCAATATTAATTCAGCAGTTGGCGTCCGTTTTGTTTTCATTTCTAATTCACATTAATTTCTTAGCCTTTAGTTTCATTTTTGATTTAATATTTCTATATATCCATAAATACTGATTAAATACAAACTCGCTTTGGTATAGCATCATATAGAAATGTTCCATTCAAATTTAGAAAGGTATTGTATAGAAAACTTAAATATACATTGTTATTTACTTACGTATGAAATCTCTAGAATCGATAATACCATTAATCACCCCATTTGTTGATAACAGAATTGATAAAAAACTGGCTGTGGAACACGGTAATGATGTGCTGAAGGGAGGCATGAAGTATTTATTTTTAGCTGGAACAACCGGAATTGGTCCTTCTATTTCAACTCCTGAAAAACTAGAGTTACTGGATGCCTTTGCAAATATGCCTGACAGTGTTATACTTCAGGTTGGGTCACTCAATCTGGAGGATTCTATTGATATGGCCAGGGCAGCAAAGAAGAAAAAGATACACGCAGTAGCAGCTCTCCCACCTTATTATTTTACAGGCATGAAAAGAGAATGGCTTGTTAGGTACTATGTTAAGATATCATCGGAATATCCTACCATAATCTATAATTATCCGGATACAACAGGGTATAACATAACCTATGATATTGTTAATGATATAAAGAAGGAGGGTGGAAATGTGATAGGTATCAAGGAAACTACATTTGATATGAATGACATTCTGAATACAAAAATGTATGTAAACGATTTCAAGGTTTATACCGGCCCTGACCAGTATATTTTATCCGCATTCAGGCTGAACCTTGATGGGTATGTTTCAGGGGCTGGAAATTACGGATATAAAATTATAAAGGATATAGAAGAAAATTATGACAATGAGAATGGAGATAAATATCAGTTTCTACTCAATGAATTATCCGGATTATCCAGAAAATACGGCACAATTTCCTCTATATATGACATGGTGGAAATCATGACAGGAGTACATGCTGGAAGTCCCAGGGAACCATTCTTTAAAATATCTAATGGAGACAGGCTTAAATTAAAAGACGAAATTGAAGTATTATTCAAAAAATATAATTATAAATTTTAAATTATTACATACATTTATGTCAAATTCTTATTTTATCTCATAAGTCTCATCATTCAATATGCCATGAAGTAGTTTACTTATGATATATATGGTAGCCAGAGATATGGCAAATACAACTATCACAACAACGGCTATGCCTAGCAATTCTATCCCGAGCTGCCTCAATGCTGGAAATCCTCCATAAAACAGTAATCCGTTAGGCAAAACACTGTTCCCAGAAGCAACTGCAAATGAATGCTGTGTAAAGAATGCTATCATTATAACCCCGAAAACACCTCCGAGTCCATGCCCTGGAAATAGCCCCACCGGATCTGAAAACCACTTTACCCTGGAAAATAATTTCTCCCCTCCAATAAATAGTGGGCCTCCTATAAGCCCCAATATCAGGGCACTGGCTGGACTCACAAAGCCAGCCAGAGGTGTAATTATAATGAGCCCCATCAGGATTCCGTTGGTTGCATCCATTATGATTGGGGTTTTCCTGTCCAATAATTCTCCAAATAGCATGGTTGACATCATAGCGGCGCCAGAAGCAACAAATGTGGTTATTACAACCATCAGAACATCACTATTGAAAGCAAGTACGCTTCCAGGGTTGAATCCGAACCACCCGACCCACAGCAATAATATACCCATTGCCAGAAAAGAACTGTTTATATGCATGTTAATTTTTAGAGATTGCTTTAAACCTTTTTTCTTTTCTTCCCTCCATATTTCATATACAAGTGCCAATCCGGCCGCTGCCGCGGCTCCATGGACGACTAGACCTCCAGCAAAATCTCTCATGCCCAATCTGTACAGCCATCCTGTTGGATTCCAGATCCATGCAGCAGGTAGATTCCAGATTACTATAAAATAAACGATTGAAAATATAAAAAATGCCTTGAATTTCATTTTCCGTAGGACGATTACACCCACCAGGGCGAGGGTAACTGCTGCAAAGGCCGTTTCGAATAAATAATAAGTTCCGATTTTTAATCCGGTATTGAAATATTTTCCGGTCATGGACCACCATGTAACAGTAATAGAACTGGATGAAAATCCCCCCAGGAAAAAGCCACTTTTATAGAAAGGATTTCCTATAATCCCATCCACAGTCGGTGCAAAAGCAGTATTGAAGCCTACAATAGCCATAACTACTATGGCGGTTCCAGAAATAACAATGGTTTTCAATAAACTGTTTTTGTATTTATTCCCTAATTCTCCTATCTCCAGAAGGCCAACAGCTATTGTCATGATAAATACAAATAAAGCCGCAATCACAACCCATAAATTATTGATTAAAACCCTTGAAAGGGAAAAATATTCTATGATTCCAGATATCATTATATTTCATGAAACAAATGTATAAATTTATATGTTTTAGAACGATAGTATTTATGTTATCAGTTAAAATAATATATAAACATTGAATTTCTGGAATGAACATATTTATACAGTATATTTAAAACAGTAATACAATAGAAGAAATGTGTGTTACGTGGAGTATGGTTAATGAATCCATGAGATACATTGCCTTGACATGAAGTAGTTCACTATGTAACTTCATAGTAAAATTAGTTAGAGGCAGCACTTAGTTGGTATTTATTAATATTATTCTATATAGTTGATAAGTAAAGAATTTTAGATTTAAATAAAGCCTCGATCGAGAATACTAAAATCTGAAACATTGAAATATCATTGTTTAAATTTAGTTAGACAATGAAATCTATTATTGAATAATCAATATTTTTTTATGTAACCTATAGCTTGTTTTCTCGGGGATTACTATAAGGTTACGATTTCTGTTAACCATTTTAACAGACCTCTTTAGAAGTTATCATATCTTTTATGCTTAAACTACTTGGATATAACCCAATACCCTCTATCCCGTTGGCAAAAGCTTCAGGGATTGCTTTTTTAATTATATTGTAGGAAGCCTGTAGGTCAGCATGTATCAGCTTCCCATTGGAAGATTTAAATACACCTCTCTTTATTCTTTTTCCAAGGTATGTTTCATGCTTCTCAATGCTTTCATTATCTAAAAATGAGCATTTAGATGTGTATGATTCTTCCTGTTTTATTACATTTATTCCGTATTCCTGTCCTTTATAATATATTTGATTAATTAATGTATTAAAAGGGATCTGTACAAAGTCCTGGTTGTTCTTTTTTCCCATATCCACATCCTGCTTCCATCCACTGTTATGGCCTATTACAATTGTATCTATTTTTAGATTCTTTGCATATACTATAACAGCATTGGAGAGCTTATGCATTACATCCCTTATCTTCCTGTTCCTTACTGCATATAATTTGTTTATCCTTTTAGTGTTCTCCTTATTCTTTCTCTGTTTATCATTTACAGATTTTAATCTTGCCAATTCCTTATTGAAA
>JAKAAE010000004.1 GCA_021797225.1 Thermoplasmata archaeon
GGATCAGGCAGTACAAGGCAGTTCAGGCAGAGACTTGGAAGAATTCTCAGGCCGTCGGAGGGAAAATCCAGTTATCTGTATGAACTTGTTTCAGCCGGTACCGCAGAGTACGGTACTTCAAGGAGGAGGAGAAAAGGTGTTCCCATCGGACTTAATGATAGCTCGTAAAACCAAAAATGGTTTAATCTTCCCTGTTTTTATCTCTGACGAGAACAGTGATTACCTTGAAAAGGTCAGATCCATATTTATCAGGAACATTGGAAATAAAAGAGAAACGATTGTGAAGGATCTAAAGGATCTAGAAGTCAATTCATCCAGTACAAAGACAGTTAGAGCACTATCCCTCCTTTTCTTCCGTAATTCTGTTTTTGAACCGCCGGTTAATGTGGATTCAATGGCCCTCCGTGAGGATGTGTTCAGGGCAGCAAGAATACCTCCAGTATCCTCTGAGGAGAAACAGTCAATTCTCATGCCGGTCGAGGAAAAATACGGGCTTAACCTGGATGAAATCATGAATGGTCTTTATGCAGATAAGGAAAGTGAGTTAATCCTTAAAGAGGTTTATAATGGAGATGCTATGGAATTATCCAGAAAATACAATCTTGAGCAGCTTGAAACAATCATGGGAAAGTGCAATTCACTTACCATTACATCATCTTCAAACTGGAGTTATCTCATCACATCCATCAAGAGGCTTGGCCTGCTCTACAGTACCAATATTTCGGGTTCTGAATTGAAATCCATAGTGGTAACAGGCCCGCTGAATATCTTTGAAAATCCTGATCGTTACGCGAGCCGGTTTGCACAGCTGATGCATAGAATAAGCGGACTGGATCATTGGAGCATTGAGGGCGATATAAAGGTAAAGGACAAGTTCGAAAAAACCGTGAAGGTATATAAACTGAACTTAAGTGATGCAGTATCATATTATTTACCTCAAAATGTTCATAAGGAAGATGATTCATATGATTTTGTTCGAAGGGCTGAACCACTGATAGTTGAAGGCGAAGTTTATTTCCCCGATTATGTAATTAAAGTAGTTGATAGGGACATTTACATAAATATAACATCTAAATACCGCTCCAAAGAGGATGAGGAGATTAAGAAAAAATTGAAGGGAAAAGCTGACTGGGAAAATATATACGTTCTGGATCAGAAAGATAAAAAGGTAAAGGATGGAATAATTTTTTATGGCGATATAAATTTCCACTCATTAAGGTCTATACTGGAAGAAAAGTATTCAGGGAAAAAGCAGTTAAATTCAGAGCTTGATGATAGTTCAATCAATTCTATTAAAAAAGAGCTGGCAAACCTGTACCCGGATACTGAAAGGATGTTTGCATATATTGAAAGCCAGGGCCTGGTTCCTGAAAGGGTACTGCCTGCCATGGGATATAAGTTAAAATGGCGCGGCCTTGATATAGTAGTCACGAAGAAGGATTAGAAATAATTCCAGAATTTGTCCTGCCAGAGATCATATTCTTCTGTAAGTTCCTTTATTTCAACCTTCTGGAAATTATCCTTCCTTGATGCTGAATCATATTCTGCCATAAGTGCATTATAATCTGTTTTACTCAGTTCATCAAATTTATTTTTAACTCTTTTCTTATTTTCCGGATGGAGGTCGCTGAGTTTTTCTCCCCTGTACAGCACCCTGTAGTACTTATCCTTGTCCAGTGTTACGTGGAAAACTCTCCATGTAATATCCATTTTCTCATCCTGCTTGAAGTAATTTCCGGTTAAGTTTGCAAGCGCCAGAACAACATTTTCCTCTTTATCATTATTAAGCTGAAATGCTATTTCCACTCCATTCATCTTCAAATATGGGCTGTTAGTATAATTAATTTATGGAAAAATATAATTTTCTTTCCATCATATATGATAGCCGGAATAAATCCTTCTGATGTCAGTAGGTTACGATTTCTGTTAACCATGTTAACAAACACCTTTGGAAATGTTCATCTTTTTAATGCTTAAACTTCGTGGGTCTAACCAGATATCCTCGAGCCCGTTCACAAATGCTTCATGGATTACTTTTTTTATTATACTGTAAGAAGCCTGCAGATCGGCATTTATAAGAGTTCCATGTGCTGATCTGAAAATCCCTCTTTTTATCCTCTTTCCAGTATATGTTTTATGTTTATTTATCTACTCACTGTCAATGAAAGAACATTTAGATGTGTATCTCTTTTCCTGCTTAACTACATTTATTCCGTATTCTTTATATTTGTAGTATAGCCGATTGCTTCCATCCTTCATTGTGGCCTATGGTGCTTCCAGCTTAATAAGGTTAAATGAACCCATTTTCCATGTCTTTGTAATTCTTGATATTTGAATTGGCAAACTTCAGATCAAATTTCTCAGGGTCGTACTCCCCGAGCCATTCAACAGTAGCCTCATGATTGGGGTCATCTGGATTACCGGCTTTTCTAAGAACATCATAATAACCGAAAATTCCTCCGCAATCTTCTGGCGGGCAGTTTCTTTTACCACCGGTACAGGCAGGAAGTTTTAAACTTGAATCAAGCGGAAGTATTTTCTCTACAGAAATTGTGTGTTCCCACCCGTCTCCAAAATCATATGTATATTCAAACTTGTCTCTCTCATGCAGATTAAGATCTTCTATAGTGACCTTAGTTGAGTCAATTTCATCTGGATCGGATTCCCACTCATCACTTGGTTTTGTATAATAAGCCAATCCATCAAAGAACTCATAAAGATGATAGTTGTCCCAGCCAAAAGCAGACTGAATCATAAGATGCAAATCATGAAGTTTTGTATCGGACCTTACCAAAAGCTTTCTCCATATGGGTGGGCTTATGCCTTTTATGCGCACTCTCAACTGCATTACAGTATGTACTTTATTTTTATTGCTTTTCTTAATTATATGTTGAGGTTTTTTATTACCTTCCTCGGTAGAAAAAATCTCCGTCAGAAATTTTTTAAGTATATCACCAGGTGGTGAAGTACTTATAAATGCATAGAATAGATCTCCCCTGAATTCATTTCCGTATTCCACCTCAATATATTTTTCCCTGAATTTTATCATGCAAATTTGTATCGCGACCTTAATTGGATCCTCAGTATAACAGAATACCTCCAATGGTAACGTATTATTTTTCAGGTCTACATCTGCCGGAATTAGAACCAGTTTTATACCATTTACTTTTTTGGTAATTTCATGCTCCTTAAGTGTCTCAAGCATGGTCGCCAGTTTCATGGAGCTAAAGGCATCCAGTGTTTCCGATATTACAGGACTATTCTGATCATCATCTGTAAAATCGCCACTTTTTTGTATATCTACGGGCAGGCTATCAATTTTATTTTCCAGCAATCTTGCCTTTCTTCCCTCTCTTGTATTGCTTTTAAGGATAAATCCATTAAGTATTTTCTGGAATTTATAAGCTTTATAGAGTTCAGCATCCATATCATAAATTCTTCTTGATCCATTCTTTTCCTTATTTGCATCTATAAATGTTCGCAGGTCAGCGGATATGTTTTCATGATTTCTTTCATATCTTGTTAATCCTGTTTCTGGATCTGGAAGTAAAATATTGAAGTAAATTCTCCCAATCTGCACTGCCCGCTCTATTTTATTAATCTCGTAAAATTCCTTGTCCGGCATAATTAATTTTAAACTCATTCAGATATCACCTTCAATGTTAATTATATTCTCTGGTATGTATTTATTACACGCATACTCAAATAATTTATGATTTTTTAATTACCCTGTCTCTTATTATATACCACGTTCCAAGTGCCATAACACCCAGTTTTCCTTCCGCATCGTAGAATTTAATTTCAACAATAACTGCTGTTCTTCCGGCCTTTACAACTTTTCCCTCTATCCTGAACGGACCCTTTGCCATGGGCGCAAGGAAGTTAATTTTTACTTCCTGTGTGACCTGATCAATACCATCGTTAACCGTCATTGTAGTGATGCCACCTGCATAATCAACTGCACTCATTATCATGCCCCCGTGCAGAACCTTTCCGGCCCTTGTAATTTTCTCATCATAGGGTAATTCCATCTGACAGAATCCATTTTCTATACCTGTAATTTTTAGCCCCATATAATCAAATAAACTTTCGCTCTCTTTAAAAGTTCTGTTCATCTTATCCAGATCATCTGAAAGTCCCATAATTTGTTCAATCCGGCTTGTCATGTGCCCTTATCCATTTTTTGTTAATAAATTATAAGGTAGGTATTCATTTAAAATGAACAGCTTATGATATCTGCAGGAATAGTTAATGATTTATCCAATTTTAAATAAATTATATTAGACTAAGTCAACTTAGTCTAATTGAGATTAGATAAGTATTTATTTTAGAAGTTAATATATATCTATGTTCGTAGATCGGGATTATGAACTGGAATATTTAAAAAGTCAATATGATACCAAAGAAGGTAATTTTATAATCATATATGGTCGGCGCAGAATAGGAAAAACCTATCTTATCAATGAGTTTTGCAAAAATAAACCAGCTGCCTATTTTCTCAGCACACAGGAGAATAGTAGAGAATTAATAAGAGCTTTTTCAATAAAAGTGTCTACACTTTTCAATGATAGAATAGTCTCCGAGAATCCCTTCACATCCTGGTCTTCTGTGTTTGAATACCTTGCCGAGAAGACCGAGAGATTAACAGAAAAAATAATAATAATTATAGATGAGATAACATATATAATAATGTCTGATAAATCATTTCTCTCAATTTTCCAGAAATATTATGATTTATATTTAAAAAAAAGAAATATGATGTTCATATTAAGTGGTTCACTGATAAATATTGTTTATAATGATCTGCTCGGCTATTCATCCCCTCTTTATGGTAGAAGAACCGGCAATTTAAAACTTGATGAATTCCACTTCTGTGATACCTATAAATATTTCAACTATCCAGATTTTAAAAAAACTATAGAAATTTATGCATTAGTGGGAGGTATACCATATTATCTTTCCTTAATTGACCCTGATAAGGATTATTTTGCCCAATATCTGTCAAAAGGTAACATCTTCTATAACGATGCAGAATTTATACTCAGAGAAGAATTATCAAACCCAGAAAGATATTTTACAATTCTAAAATTGATCGCCTCTGGAAAAACTGGCGTCTCCGATATAGCAGATTCAATGGGTTATAAAACTAATGAATTATCTCCATATATAGATAAATTAATGTCGCTCGATATAATAAAAAAGGAATATCCCGTATATAATAAGAAACGAAATAATGGGTTATATAAAATAAAAAGTAACTATTTTTATTTCTATTTCAAATATATATTTGAAAATAAGGAGTACATAGACGGAGAGAACGTAAGAATTTTAAGAAATATAATTAATAAAAATTTCAAGGAGTATACATCAAAAATATTCGAAGATATATGCACCGAATTCCTGGTAAAATACTCACAAAACATTCTAAATGCTGATATAGTAAAAATAGGCAAATGGTGGGGAAAAAATGGGAAAACAGGAAATGAGTATGTTATCGACGAAATAGATATGCTTGGAGAGGATTCTATTGGTAGACATTTTTTCGGAGAGGTTAAATATAGAAATAGAAAAGCCAATATCGGGGTTCTTGAGAATTTAAAGGGAAAATCAACCAGTTTTGATTTTGGGCGCAAAATTTTTATTATATTTTCGGAAGCAGGATTCGAACCAGATTTGGTAGAGTTATCGAAAATAGAGAAAAACGTAATACTGATTGATGGGAATACAATGGAAGAAATAATAAGAACGAAAACTGTACTTTTATAAATATCTATTATTTTGGAATAAAAAAATTTAAGGCAATATACGATTGGTAGAGATAGAACACGGGTATGAATGACAAACACTGCAACATTACTTTTATAATATCTATATGATAAGAATATTTATAAAGAAATTTACATTTCTTTATTTATGCCAATGTATGAAACAGAAAACAGTTTAGATGGGAAGACAAAGGATATGTCAAGGGCCAGGCAGTCATTAATAGAGGAAATGCAGGCAATAATGTTCTATGATGAGAGACTGGATGCTACAAAGGATTCTGTATTGAAGGATGTAATAAGGCACAACAGGGATGATGAGAAGGAGCATTTCTCACTTCTGCTTGAATATCTGAGAAGAAACGATCCTGAGCTTGACAGGGAATTAAAAGAAATACTATTCTCCAAAAAGGAATTAAAAGAATTGGGCGATTAGATATTTTAAGGTAACCTATTTATTTTCTATTCGCATAGACGTTTGATTATGTATCAAAATAAAATTTCCGGATCAATCGTTATTATAGATGGCAGCAATGTAGCAATGTACGGCATGAGTAAATCCGGAAAGAAAAAGGCTAAACTAGAAAATATTTTAACTGTAATCAATAAACTTAGGGAATATAAAGCATCCGAAATAATAACAATTTGCGATGCCAATATAAGGTATACCGTGGATGACAAGCAAAAACTTGATAGTATGATTGAAGATAAATCAGTAATTCTAGCGCCTTCAGGTATCCGTGCAGATTTATTTATACTGGATTATGCAAGAGAAAAAAACTGTCTCATAGTTTCCAATGATAAATTCAGGGATTACAGAAATGTCAAATGGATCAATGACAATATAGACAATATAACTCTTGGATTTATTTTTGTGGGAAAAGATGTTCTGCTGGAACCTGTAAACCATAAACAGGTGGCTCTCAATGAGGAATCAACGAATAAAACCAAAAAATGGTGGCATTTTTTCAATAAAAAACAATAAATCAACAAATACAATTTAAATAATGAAATTCAGCATAATTATATATAGATTATTTTAATATCGTTTTGGAGATAACCTCGTGAATATAGAATAAACACTATAAAAATAACCATTATGATCGGGGGTATTTTCACCATAAAGGGGTGAATCATAATGGAAGTAGAAATTAAAAATGAAAATATATCAAGTTCGGTCCTTGAGGGGGATGGAATTTATTTTTCATATGATAACGGCTATGATGTATTTGAAAATATTAATATTAGAGCCGATACAGGAAAATTTGTTGCAATAATAGGGCCATCCGGAATAGGCAAATCAACACTTCTCAGGATACTTGGTGGTTTTTTGAAGCCCGATAAGGGGATAGTTAAAGTGATGGGAAAAATTCTCCACGAGCCTATACCGGAAGTTGCTCTCATACATCAATCCATAGTTACATTTCCATGGATGGATGCCCAGGAAAATGTTATGCTATCGATGAAGACAAAGAACATGTCCAGGGATGAAATGGAAACCAAGGCGAAGGAATCGTTATCAAGAGTTGGGCTTGATGGTTTTGAGGATCTTTATCCCAAGGAAATGAGCGGTGGGATGAGACAGAGAGTTGCAATTGCAAGAGCCTTTGCCGCGGATCCTTATGTCTTTTTAATGGATGAGCCATTTGCCCATCTGGATGAATTAACAGCCGAGGGGCTCAGGCAGGATATATATAATATTTTGTTCAGCGGGGAAACTCCATTAAAATCAGTTATCATGGTCTCACACAATCTTACCGAGGTGCTTGAGCTTGCAGATGAGATATATATACTGAACAACATACCTGCAACGGTTGTAGGAAAGGTAGAAGTTACAATGCCCAGGCCACGAAATCCCAGAAGCGATAATTTTAATGCAAATTTAGATATGCTTTACAGTTATCTGACTCCGCCGAGGAAAAAGAAATGAGGTGTGGTTATGTCGGCAATAATACTTATAACACTGGCCGTATTGGCTACGGTGGCCCGTGTAATCGGGCTGATAATACTCTCTATAATTATGGGATGGTTCCTGGCATATGCCTCGATAAAATCAAAATTTTTTGAGAATATTTACATAATCCTCATTGAAATATTTGAATCGGTTCCAGTAATTACGTTCTTTCCCATAGTTCTGATTATTTTTATTACCAGAATCGGGGGAACGCTTGGTGTGGAACTTGCAGCTGATTTTCTTGTTTTCACCGCGGTCGTATGGAACATATGGATGGGTGAATACCAGGCATTTAAGACCGTTCCAAGGGAAATGGTTGAAGTGGTTGAAAATTCCCGTTTCGGATTATTTTCCAAATTGAGATATCTTTATATTCCATTTTCCGTGCCAAGAATTACTGCAAATCTCTTTCCCAGCGTCTCCGATGGTTTTTTTTATATTACAGTTAGCGAGGTATTCGAGGTTGGAATACATACTTACCAGACTTTCGGAATAGGTTCTGTTCTGGACACCTTTGTTGCAGATGGGCAATTATTCAACATAGAAATGGCACTGCTCATAATGGGCATTGCAATAGTTGCAATTATAATAATACTACGGGAGTTCAGTAAATATGCCGTCGGGAGATACACACTGGATACGGATGCTCCTGTAATGAAACGTGGTAGATTAAATCTCAAGGAAACTACCAGAGTATTTGCTGTTCTTTCCAAAAATCCACTCACCAGGCTAGCCAGATATTACAAGTACAGGGAAGGGGACAAACACGAAGAAACATATGAAAAGAAGGAAAAAAAACAGAAGAGATTTAAATATGTATATGCGGTAATAGGTATAATTATTTTAATAGCAATACTTTACGAAGCCATATCACTTATTACATCTGTGAAATTGAGTGAGTGGGGGGTTCTTATAGGTAAAACACCATCACTCCTCATTGGCCTTGGATACGATTATCTCCGGGTTGGAACAATATTGCTCGTATCCATGATAATTGCCATCTTCCTTGGATACTACCTTGCAGTAAATAGAAGGGCAGAAAAATATGGAATTCCATTAATCCAGTCACTAAGTGCGTATCCTGCACCAATATATTTTCCATTTCTTTTTATACTGACAGAACCTTTTATATTCAGTATATTCGGTGTATACACAAATGAGCTTTACGTTTTATCTCTGGGATTCATAAGTACGTTCTATTATGTATTTTATTCATTCTGGATGGGTGTAAAGGCAATGCCATCTGAATACTGGGAAATTACCAGAAACCTGAATCTGGGATATTTCAGGAAGATGAGAAAGGTGATACTGCCATCAACATTTCCATATCTCATCAGTGGTATTTCATCCACAATAAACAGTGCGTGGGGAGGTCTTATGATAGGCGAATACTGGCCGGCCATATACGGCACCCATTCATTGACCGTACAAACGGGTCTGATGAAAACTATTGATATAGCGACCGCCACCGGTGATATCGCACTTGCTGCATGGGGGTCACTAATATTCGGAATAATAGTTGCAGTATACTCAGTGCTATTCACCAGAAAGATGATGGACCTAGCCCAGAAGAAATATGTAGCAGAGGAAGGTGTGTATGCGGCATAATCCGTTATGATATATATTATGCCACTGTATTTTTATATCCATCAAATAACATTAATATTATTAATACAATATGTATATACTTTATTATGGATGTAATAGACCCTGATGCCAGAATAGCAGATCTTCTGGGGCTCCTCTATGTACTGAACAATATATTCGACGGAAAAACAGATCTCTACCAGCTGGAAAAGGAAATGGAAGTAGATCTTGACGATTTGATGCCTATAGTTTATACCGCTTCTAATCTTGGACTTGTAAATGCAGAATCCGGAGATATAAGCATATCACAGAAGGGAATAGAATACATAAAATCAGGCAT
Organism: Thermoplasmata archaeon; assembly: GCA_021797225.1. The sequence continues at coordinate 9,644 of JAKAAE010000004.1, forward strand.
GAATCAGAGAAAACAGATTATACGTGAATCATTAAAAAACATAGAGCCATTTAAAACGGCACTTTCCATGGGATCATTCAGCCTGGATGATATAATTGATAGGTTAAAGGAGAATGACGTTCCCACATTTAACAATCCTGACGGATCCCATGACTTGGAGGTAATACTGATTGAGTGGGGGATATATTCCAGGCTCCTGAAGAAGACTGACGATGGTTTTGAGGTAACATCATAAATAGTCAGGTATGACTCTGGCCACCATCTTTACAATTGTTTTTGCACTATCAGAAATTTCAAAATCTGTAGCAGAACCATGGATCATGCCTATTCCCCGTATTCCAACTGCGGCTACACCTGCCTGCCTTAATTTTTTAACATAGCTCTCTTCAGGATCCCTCAATGGGTCATATTCGTTGGATATTACTATGGCAGGTGGAAGTCCGGACAGGTTATCTGCAGTTGCAGGAGAAAAATAAGGGTCTATATAGTCCTTCATGTCCCGGGAATAGAGAGAACCGAAATAGCTTATCATTTTTCCGGTAATTACATAATCATCCCCATATTCTATAAACGATCGTGAAAAGTTATCCGGTGCCAGACTGGGATAAAACAGAATTTGAACCACCGGCATCTCTGTTTTCATGTCCCTGGATTTAAGGCAAAGACCAGCTGAAAGATTTGCACCTGCACTGTCACCGCCTACTCCTATTTTTCCATCTATGCCGAATTTATCCATATTCTGTATTATATAGTGGAAAGAATCATAGGCATCATTGAATGCATCAGGATACTTATTTTCTGGAGCAAGCCTGTATTCAACAGATATAATTTTTACTCCAGACTCCTTTGCAAGAAATCTGCAGAAATTATCATATGTTTCTAAATTGCCGAAAAGGAAACCCCCTCCATGGTAATACACCAGGGCAGATTTTGGTTTTCCATCACTGTACATTCTAGCCTTCAACGATCTTCCCCTGAGTTCTATTTCATAATCTTTGATTTCTTTAATATCAATCTTTTCACCCTGGGAACTTATAGACGTTTCATCCATAAAGTTTCTGAGCATTGCTGGATTTATTTTTGTTATATCGCCTGCATTTTTCGACATTTCTATCAATGTTTTAAAATCTGGATCTACCATGTATATCCAGTATGTTATAATATTTTAACCTTATGAGCTGGCCACATTCAACTTTAAATTTATAATGATAGCTACACAAAAATAACTATATGCCTGTAAGCATTATTCACATATGACAGATACAGTACCTGAAAAAAGGGTAAAACATCCATATTTTATGTATGATATGATGAGAGAAACCCCGGATTCGCTGAACATAACTAAAAAGACTATGGAAAATCTGGATTATTCATTTCTGCTTAACAGGCCATTGTTGTTCACAGGCAACGGTACTGCGTACCACGCTGCACAAATAGGGGCAGGATTTCTTTATAAATCCGATTTAAAATATTCATTTGTGCAGTCCTTTGAACTATTAAATTATTATATGCCGGTGCATGGCACAGTTGTAGGTATATCGAACAGCGGGAAAACAAAATCCACTATAGACTCACTGGTATATCAGAAAAAATTTGCATATATAGCAGGGATAACACATTATCATGGAACACCAATGGAACACATCTCAGATAAAAGCATCGTAATCGATTCTGATGATAAATCTCTCTGCAACACCAAGTCATTTTTTGATAATGCAATAGCGGCAATGTACATAGGATCGCAGTATTCTCATCTTCCGGTTGATATTAACGCTGTAATGGGAGCTGTTAAGGACCTGATCGTATCAATGGATTCGAAGATAAGAAAGCTTGCCCATGAACTTGCACATGTAAACAGGATATTTGTACTAGGTGCGGGACCGGAGGAACCTGTGGCAAGGGAAGCAGCACAGAAGATAAAGGAGGCTACCCATATACATGCCGAAGGAATCGAGCTTGAAGAATTCATTCACGGCTGCACATCACTTATAGATGAAAAGTCACTTCTAATTATAATCAATAGCAGAACAGTGGAAAACCGCTCAATGGATATAGTAAAGGCATGCAAGGTTGTGGGGACAAAAACATTTACAATTAATGGGGAAGGTGATTACCACGTTGATGTAGCAGATTTAGGAGACGAATATCTCAATGCCCTGTTGAACATGGTACCTCTATATTATCTGGCATACTATCTGGCAGTTGAAAATAATATCAATCCTGATTTATTGAGATTTGATGAGGAAAACTACAGAAAGTTCGACGATATAGTTTTTCCTCCCGGAGCCCATTAATTTATTTTATCGAATCGTACAATTACTGCTGAAGTACCTTACATCAACACTCTTTCCATTGTTGTAGTACTCTGTACTGTTATGGGGATAGAAGTATATAACTACAGATGAGACTAATATTACCACAATTATAATCGAAATTATTATTTTGTAATGGGATTTAATATTCACATTAACGCCTTAATATTTATTTACCCAGCAGGGTATTAAGATATACATTTGTAAACATAGACCCCTCAGGGGCATTCATAGTGTAGATATTATGCTCTGTTGAATTGTTTATAAATATTTTATTCATTGTATTATTATAATACGAATAGAATTCATACTCATTTCCAGGAACTGTAAATAAATAATAATAGCCATTTGTTATATTAATATCATATATCCTGGAATTATTCATGTCATATGCAAAGAATTCACTATTCAATCCTGGATCAGCACCTGTTGTACCTGTTTCATTTACAAAACCGTATACAGCACTCTCCTGAACAGTGTCAATATAGTATACATTATACAGCTTACCGGCAGATATCTTAACAGTAAAATTGTAATAATTGTCATTTAAATACCCGTCTATTCCAATAACCTTTACAATAAAGCACATGCTGCCGCTGTAGTTCAGCCTAGCAGTATTACGGTTTACAGTGCATGTCTGTTTTATTGTACCGTTGTAATGGCCACCATAAATAACACAGGTATCTTTCCCTGTAACTGTAACATATACATATTTTGCATTTACTGTACTGCCTGTCAGGTTTACAGGCATGCATGCACATGAGAAATATCCCGACTCATTATAGGCTAAAGGTTCAACACTTGTATTAAGGTAAACAAATTTACCATTATCATAGTATGATGATACATGGTAATGATTGTGTTTTAGCAGGGCAGGGTCCTTATTGAAATACTTTAATGTAATGCTTCTTCCATTGTTGTAGTATTCCGTACTGTTATGTGGATAGAAGTATATTACTGCAGTGGAGATTAATATTACTGCTATTATTATCGAAATTATTATTTTATTTGATTTTTTAAGAGTCATAAGTCGTCACTATTTATTACATAACGTTTACTGCTTCCACTCGATATTGTTCTATTGCCTATTGTCCCTATTTCCTTCAAAGTGCCATTGTTCAGTGAATACAGTGTATATGCAGTATCAGGATGTACAAAATAATAATAGTATCCATTATGTACATTTACTATATTCATATGTGAATTGTTTTCGTTTTCTATAATAAACTCACCATTTACCCTGTCTATGTTTCCAGTGCCTGTATAATCAACATGGCCGTATAATGCACTCTGTACCTGTGTTGTTATGTAGTATGTATTTGTCAATTTCCCTGATGATACCTCTAGATTAATATTGCAGTTTGTGGCATTGAAATTATATACCAACCCTACCACACTTATATTCCCTGTATTTTTTGCATTTACCTCTATCCTTCCCAATTTTTCATTGTAACAGTATTCAGTATTTTTATAATTAATAAATCCATATGCTTTTCTGTCCTGCAGAATTATATTTATTTTGTTTGATTTCAGGTTGTGTGTTATTATGTTCAGGGAAAAATGGTAATTATATGGTTCTGGTTTAGCAAAATCGTTGTACCTGCATGCCAATAATGTAGAATTTAGATAGGACTGTTTTCCATTATCAATTGAATATGATGACAGAGGGTATTTGCCACAATGGTACCCAACATCACACATGTGCACAGGAGAATATTTTAAATCTATGTTCTTTCCTTCATTGTAGTACTGTGTATCATTATGTGGATAGAAGTATATTACTGCAGTGGAGATTAATATTACTGCTATTATTATCGAAATTATTATTTTATATGATTTTTTAAGAGTCATAAGTCGTCACTATTTATTACATAACGTTTACTGCCTCCATCCTTCAGTTCACTCCCATTAATTGTTGTTAATTTGTTAAGTTTTTTTGATGAATGTGTATATATTGAATATTCAGTTCCAGGTTCTGCATAGAAAAGGTAATGTCCATTGACTATTGGAACCTGGTAGTATTCGCCATTTTCTGTATCCTTTATGTACACGTGCCTGTTATTGACCCTGTCTACATTATGTGTGCCTGTATAATCAACATGGCCGTATATAGCAGATGCTGTAACAGCATTTATCGTCTCTTTTGCCTCTGCACCTGCCTTTAACCCCGGCGCGCTGGACCCCTGCACATAGTAATTCTGGTATGTCAGTGTCAGTGTCCTGTTCACAGAAAGGTCTGAATTAGGAATGCATATGTATGCACAGGTGCCAGCTGAGTATACATTCTGTCCGGATTTTACATAGCTGCATTTATCAGATGTGGAGTAATTCCCGCCTTTTATGTGGAATGTTACACCTGCCTCATTGTTGCTGCATGATGTATCCTTTGATGTTAGGCAGTGTATAAGGTTGTATGCTGTCATTGATGCTTCATAGGCTGTAACTGCATAGCCAGCGACAGGAAGAAGGGACATGCCGTCCAGCATAAGGGATGCAATATCGTTACTCTCCTTTAATGCCTTGCCATCGGATGTTATGTTCATCCCATATCCGTTTCCATTGTGTTTGAGCATGTCTACCTCAGGGCCATTGCCTGACATCTCTATGGAGAATGTCATTTTATCAGGGTATGAAGATGCGCATATATCACCGCCATTCGTTACCTCCCTTATACAATCAATCTTCCCTGCACCGGTTTCACCTACATTTACCTCAATGATAAGCTTGCTTCCACTTTCAAATTCTGTATAGGATTCATTGCCGATAATGACATTTGGGCATACATCGCTTGAAGGTGTGCTGGACTTGTTGGCACCAGGGAGGTTGATGTTTCCGTATATGCTTTCTGTGGGCTGGCATGTGTTAGATAGATAAATAGTATCATTCCCGTCATAGCCTATGGAGGAATACAATGCCTTTGCTACATAAAATGAATGTGTAAACACTACTGGACATGAAACACCCCATGAATTGCATATATATGCTGATATGTATGGGGAATTGTAATAACCAGCTGGTGGAGTGTAGTACACTATGTATTCCCCAGCACTATCGATAGTCTTTGTGCCTATTTGGCATTTGGTGACACCATTAGATTCATATTTGTGAAGAAATACATGCATTGTATCGCTTCCAGAACCCGTGGATGTAACATCCACGCATATCTTTAATCTCTTTCCATACCCAAAGACACCTGGAAATGACTGCATTGAAATAGATGCTGTCGGTGCAGGTCCATCTGAAACGGATCCACCCCCACCCACTCCACACATGCAGTTAACTTCATGATCTGGGTTAATAAACAGGTAGCTATTGGAAGAATCACTGTTAATACTACCATATGAGAGTAATACCATCATAAGGTGGATAATCAGGGCAAATAAGACCTTAATCTTATTCTTCATAATAAATATATAAAGTTACTACATATAAATCTTTGTTTCATTATTAAATATATACATATAAACTACTACAATTTTTATATATTGAAAATATTAATATCAAAATTAATATTAACATCATAACTTTTATCAATAACGGTTATATATTATATTATTATTCAATTTTTATGGAAAAGGAGATGTATATAAAACCTAATGCCAGCTTTTCGGTATTTACTGTTAGTCTTAGGCATATACATCATCATGGGAGGACAGGCATTACAAACGATATGCTATTAAGTTCCCTATCCACCCGTGGTTACCTTGAAAACTCTGGAAAGAAAGCTAAGTGAAGTAGCCCGTAAGGTTCGAGAATCATTTTATAGCTCAGGATTTTATGAAGTCTTTCCCGCTTCATTTCTAAAGTCTGAGGATATTGATGGATTTAAATTTCTTTACCGCAATGAAGTCTACGTTCTGGAGCCGGATATAACTGTCAGGCTAATGGACAGGCAAATTCAACATAACTCTTCCATATTCTACATATCACAGCAGACCGACAGAAATCTGATGGAATCTCTGAAAGCAGGAGGAGAAATAATAGGTGGCGATTCGATGGCCGGTAGCATCAAGATTTTAAAAACAGTAATCAAGGTTCTGGATGATCTGGGATTGCCGGACTTCAAGATTGATATCGGACTTTCCGGGATATTTAACATGTATTCTGACAGCAAACACTGGTCTGAAATAAAAAAGGCGGTAAAAAATAGGGATTATTCTGTACTTGATAAAATAGGGACCAAGGAAAAGGATGAAATCATTAAAACCATGGGCACAAGAACCAGATATAGTGGAATAAAAATACTGGACAGTATAATCGAGGAATTAGACGATCCGAGGATTATCATAGATCTCGGTACCGTGAGGCAGCCCGATTACTACAATGGCCCTATATTCGAGATATATGGTGATTCCGGGTTTCTCGGGGGTGGTGGCAATTACCGGATCCAGAACACAGACGCATGCGGATTTGCCCTCGATCTAGCAGCAGTATACAGAATGTACATTAAAAATACGGAGGTGGAAAAGTGAAATTTGTTATACCGAGAGGTAGATTAATGGACGATTCTCTGGCCCTTCTGTGCAAGGCCGGAATCGATATTAGTATCGATGATGAAAGAAAATTGATATTCAGAAAAAACGGAAATGAAATCATATTGCCGAGGCCCAGGGATGTGCCGGTTTACACAGAATATGCCGGGGATGTTGGAATATGTGGAACAGACTCACTTCTGGAAAGTGGTACAGACCTGTTTGCCCCTCTTGCTCTGGGATTCGGAAAATGCAGATTGAGTATAATTGCCCCGGAAGGGTATGATATCTCAGATATGGAGGGCATGGATATAGCCACAAAACATCCGGTGATAACTGAAAAATATCTGAACTCAATGGGAATCCGTGCAAACGTTATAAGTTTACATGGTTCACTGGAGCTTGCTCCTGAAACCGGGATAGCAGATGCAATTGTAGATATAATACAGACCGGGGAAACAATGAGGAAAAATCACCTGGTTGAAATCCAGAAAATTATGGACATACAGGCAACCCTTATTGTGAACAGGGTTTCCCAGAAGACAAAATACGAAGAAATAAATAACTTTATAGAAAAGGTTGGTGAATTGGATGGAAACAGAAAATTATGTGAAGGAAATACTAACAGATATTAAAAATCGTGGAATGGATGCAGTAAAAGAGTACTCCATGAAATTTGATCAATACTCGGGAAACACTAAGGTCTCCCGGGATGAATTTGCAGAGGCTATAGAGCTTGTGCCGGAGTATGATAAAGATATAATAAAAAGATCATACAAACGCATATTCGACAATCATATGATGCAGATGAACAGGGATCGTATGCGCTTTTCCAGAGGTTCTATTTACGGTATAAGGTACACGCCACTGGAGCGTATTGGAATGTATATACCCGGCAAAAAAGCCCTACCATCCACAGTCATGATGATAGGCGCACCGGCAAAGATAGCAGGCGTTAAGGATATTATCATAACATCAGCTCCCATGGATAACGGGAAAATAAATCCATATACCCTTTATATTGCCGATATGCTGGGTATAAAGGAAGTATATAAACTCGGAGGAATCCAGGCTATAGGGTCCATGGCATTTGGCATCGGGATGGATCGTGTAGATAAAATATTCGGGCCCGGAAATTCATATGTGAATGAGGCAAAGAGGCAGGTATTCGGCATAACCGGCATAGATGGCCTTTATGGCCCATCGGAAATTATGGTCATATCTGATGGAACATCCAGTAATGAATATATTATGGCAGATCTGGACTCCCAGCTAGAGCACGGACTAACTTCGAAAGCCTGGCTTCTGACAACTTCAAGAAAGCAGGAGAATATGAAGAATAGCAGGGTTGAAGTTACCATCTGCAGGAATGTGGATGAGATGATTTCCAAGGCAAATGAAATCGCTCCAGAGCATCTAGAAATACTGGCTGCTAATCCCCTGGAAATATTCAGCAAAATAAAAAATGCCGGTGCCATATATATTGGAGACTATGCACCGGTGCCTGCAGGAGATTATTTCCTGGGTGTAAACCACCTGCTTCCCACAGGAGGTACAGCAAGATTTTCATCTGTTCTGACAGTTGATGACTTTATGAAAAGGACATCTTTTGCCAGTGTTTCCAGATCTGATTTTATGGATGATGTTGATCTCGGGATTGCACTGGCAAATATGGAAAATATGCCATTGCACAGAAGATCCATGGAGGTGAGGTCATGATACGGAATACCAAGGAAACGCAGATAGAAGTTTCACTTGACACGGAAACAACTTCCGTGGCTACCGGCGACCCTATCCTGGACCATATGATGAAAACATTATTCTTTTACATGGAAAAGAGCGTGAAAATAAAGTGTACATACGATCTCAGGCACCACCTGTGGGAGGACCTGGGAATCACTGTGGCCGAGGAGCTATCTGCATATGCAGGGAAAAGGCACATTAAAAGGTTCGGAACCGCAACAATGCCCATGGACGAATCGCTGGTGATGGTTTCGCTGGATGTTTCCAGGGCATACATAAACTTCCATGTGGATTTTGCCGATTCTGAAGGTTTTGAAATAAATCTTGTATATGAATTTTTATGGGCGCTTGCCAGAACAATGCCATTAACACTTCATGTTATAATGATGAACGGGAAAAATGCACACCATATCACGGAAAACATATTCAAGTCATTAGGAGTTGCCCTTGGGATTGCAATACAGGATAATCAATACCTGAGAAGTACAAAGGGAACAATATGATTGCAATTATAGATATCGGAGCTGGAAATCTATCTACCATAGCAAGAGTAACAGGGGGAAAAATTACACTGGATTCACAGGAAATTGAAAACGCAGACAAGATAATATTTCCGGGGGTGGGGTCTTTTCAGTATGTATCAGGCATTATCAAACCTGTGCAAAAAATATTGAGAGAAAGGATAAAATCCGGAATTCCATACCTCGGAATATGCCTTGGACTGGAAATGCTGTTTGATTCCAGTGAGGAGGGAAATGGCGAAGGCCTCGGCATCATCCCCGGAAGAATAAAGAAATTTACCAGTGTGAAAACTCCGCACATGGGCTGGAACCAGGTAAAGAATCTGACGAATATACCCATAATGGAAGACATCCAGGACAACTCATTTTTTTATTTCATGCATTCTTACTATGCGCCGGATACTGTATATACAGCCATGGAAACGGACTATGGTGGATATTTCACCTCCGGAATAAGATATAATAATATATACGGTGTGCAGTTCCATCCTGAAAAGTCCGGCGATGCTGGAATTCGCCTGTTAAAAAATTTCGGGGCGATTTCTTGATAGACATATACCCGGCTATTGACATTTACAATGGGCAGGCTGTATCACTGACCAATGGAGACATAGCCACAAAACAGGAATACGGAAATCCGGCTGCATTTGCAGAACAATTCTCTAAAATTTCCGGTAAACTGCATATAGTTGATCTTGACGGGGCATTTACAGGAAGCCCTGTAAACATTTCTGCACTGAAAAAAATAAGGGAATCTGTTGCATCTTTCATTCAGATCGGGGGCGGATTCAGAAGTACGGAATCTGTAGAAACCGGTTACCTATCGGGGGCTGACAGTGTTATTATCGGCAGCGCAGCACTGGACAGAAGACTGCTGGAAGACATAACAACAAAATTCAAAAATATAACGGTAAGCATAGATGCATATCATGGGAAGGTCAAATATAACGGATGGAATAGCAGCACCACAATTAACTATAAAGATTTTTATTCTGAAGTGAGTGCTTTTGCGGATCGTTTTATATTTACATCTATTGACAGAGATGGAACAGGGAATATAAGCGGAACCACAAAATTCTGGGATACCGGCTATTTTATGTATGCCGGGGGTGTCAATTCAATAAATGATCTGAAGCAACTTGCTCGGGCAGGATTTAATGGCGCTATTATCGGAAAAGCACTGTATAACGGAAGCATTTCAGTGGAGGATTTAATATGCTTGCAAAAAGAATAATCGCAGCACTGGATATAGCCGGTGGAAGGGTGGTAAAGGGCGTAAACTTTGAGAATATGAAGGATTCCGGAGACCCTGTAGAACTTGCGAAACGTTATGTATCTGAAGGAATGGATGAGCTTGTATTTCTGGATATTAAGGCAACACAAGATAAAAGAAAGATACTTTCAGATCTCGTGAAAAGGGTAGCATCGGAGATAAGCATACCATTTACCGTTGGTGGCGGCCTGACCGACTTGGATGATATGATATCCATAATCAGAAACGGTGCAGATAAAATTTTTATAAATACATACGCAATTAAGCATCCTGAAATTATAAAGGATATTTCAGAACGTATAGGAACTGCAAATACTGTGATAGCAATAGATGCCATGTTAAAGAATGGAAAATACACTGTATATATAAATGGTGGCTCCAGCGACACCGGACTTGGTGCCATCCAGTGGGCCAGAACTGCAGCATCACTGGGTGCCGGAGAATTGCTGGTTACGTCTATCAATACAGATGGCACAATGAAAGGCTACGATGTGAATTTAATAAGGGGCATTGCAGGTGCCGTGGATATACCTGTAATAGCATCAGGAGGGGCAGGCAGTCCAGAAGATTTTCTGGAGATATTCAATGCCGGGGCTGATGGTGCGCTGGCAGCATCCATATTTCACAGGGGCATATACAGTGCATTGGATATAAAGAGATATTTGAAGGAGAATGGTATAAATGTCAGAATATAATTTTGATTTTGATGGGATACTTCCTGTGATTGTACAGGATTATAGCAACAGGGAAGTTTTAACACTTGGGTATATGAACAGGGAAGCCTATGAAAAAAGCATGGAAACAGGATTAATGCATTATTATTCCAGAAGCAAGCAGCGGATTAGGATGAAGGGAGAAGCCAGTGGAAACACCCAGAAAATCAGGGAAGTTATGGTGGACTGCGATGGAGACTCCCTTCTATTTCTGGTTGACCAGAAAGGCAGTGCATGCCACCTGGGCACCAGAAGCTGTTTCAGAAAAATTGGCACTCCGGCACCTGTGGGAAATATTGATTATTCCATGGAAGTTTTACTGGAACTGGAAGAACTTGTTAATAGAACAAAGTATACTCCCAGGAACAATTCATACACGACCGAACTTTTTAATTCCGGTGAGGAGAATATACGCAAAAAAGTAGGAGAAGAAGCGGTAGAAACAGTACTTGCACAGGGTAGGGAAAGAATAATATACGAAACTGCCGACCTGATATATCACCTCACTGTATACCTCGCATATGAAGGAATAAAATTTGCAGATATTATGAACGAGCTTTCAAGAAGGAATAAAAAATAATTTTTATGAAACCGAGTGCCCCTTCCTTGGCGACACACTGGATTTTCTAGTAGAATGCCCGGATAAGGTATCCATGGCTCTCTTCAAACTATCAAGGAATAATTCCGCCATGTCCCTGCTGAAGCTTTCCCTGACCACCACTCTCATAAGCACTGTATCAGATGCATCTGCTGGAAGTGAATATGCAGGGACTATCCATCCATAGCTTCTTATTGCAGATGACAGGTCAAACAGGTCATAAACATCCTTATTTTTCTGTTTAAAGGTAACAACCGGGATATGCTCTGCATTGCTGACAATCTCTAAATTCCTTATTGTTTTAAGTTTTTCTCCCAGGTATCTGGCGTTTGCCATCATATTTTCTGCTATCTGCCTGTAGCCTGATTTTCCCAGCCTTATTATATTGTAATACTGGGGTGCAATGTTTGATGAGCTTTTAGAAAAATTCAGTGTATATGTGGGCATGTCGTTGCCCAGATAGTTTACATAGAAAACAAGGTCTTCCGGCAGATCTGATTTATCTTTGAACAGAAGCCAGCCTATTCCCGGATAAACAAGGCCGAATTTATGTCCTGATACGTTTATGGACTTCACATGGCTCAGCCTGAAATCCCATTCAAGATCTGGCTCTATAAACGGTGTAATAAATCCCGCAGAGGCTGCATCTACATGTATGGGAACATCCAGTCCCCTATCGGCCTTCAGTTTCTCGAGAAGGGTATTTATCTTCTTTACATTATCGAAAGCGCCTGTAAATGTTGTACCCATAACGGCTCCCACCGCTATAGTATTTTCATCAACCATGCTTACAAGCCTCTCCGGGTCTGCAACAAGTGTTTTTGAATCAAGTGGTACCACACGGGGCTCCACATCAAAGTATTTAGCGAATTTATCCCAGACCACATGTGTATCAGCACCGAACACTATGTTAGGATGTGAAATGTCCTTTTTCTGTTTTTTCATTTTCTCCTTCCAGTTCCACTTATGTGCAAGAAGCGCAAGCATTATTGATTCAGAAGATCCTATAGTCGAAGCTCCAGTAAATTCTGTATTTTCAGGGGCATTATATAATCTTGATAGTATATTTACAATCCTTATTTCCTCCTTTTTGATCTGGGGATACTCAAAGCTATCAATAAAATTTTTGTGTGCATTTTCCATAAAGAGTGTTTTTGCCTCTGGCTCCATATACGTTGTAACAAACGTTGCGAGATTCAATTCAGGAATTCCGTCAAGATTCAGCTCTTCATGAATCATTTCATATGCAGCACGTGCATCCATTCCCTCCTCGGGAAATTCAAATTCGGGTATTGGCCTGTTAAAGTCTCTGTTACTGTATGTACCGTAAATCTTCTTATCTTTGTTCATTTTTTCAGATACCATATAAATGGATCGGGCGATACTATAAATAGTCTATCCAATATTCAAAATAATATTATATTGTATAATTTAAATTGCAAAATAATCCTGAATTTTTATAATCAAACAATAGAAAAACAGTTAATAATCAAACTGTGAAAGTCCGCTATAGAAAGCCTATAGCATTACTGCTTGCTTGCCCTTCTGGCTCTTTTTAATCTTCTTATTTTCTTTTTTCTCCATTTCCAACGCATATTTCCTCTTTTTTTCCAGTCTCTTGAACTTCGTTTCACTATGTCACCTCAAGTGTAAATGTATATTTGGTATTATTTTTTAATATAAATACCTATTTTATAATTGAGTTATTATTATAACCATATCCTTTGTTTTTATCATTATGGACTACACAGGCGGTGAATAAAAAATATATTTTTATAATATAATTATGGATAACTAAATTACTGAAAATAGTCCTGTACAACTCAAACCTGTAGCTAAAAATCATGCTAAGTATGAATAATTTTTAAGTTCATATATAATCATGAATTTGAATAAATTTATATAAGCCTTTTGTATTATTTTATATGAAAATTTTAGTTTCATATGATGGATCGGAAGGAGCAAAAGAGGCTCTTAAATATGCACTTGAATTGAAATGCACATGTGATGAATATTATGTATTGTATGTAATTCCAACAATAGTTGGGATAAGCGCCAGCTTTGATTCTTATATACCCCAATCAGTCTATGAAGGGCAGGATAAAACGGCCACTGAAATCCTTGAAAAGGCCAAAAAAATTCTGGAAAAAGAAGGTGTAAAATATGAGCTGATCAAGGCAAACTCCAATGGTGAGGAAATTGCCAAAATAGTTCTTGAAACTGCCAAGGATAAAGGTGTGGATTTGATTGTAACAGGAACCAGAAAACTGCACGGATTCAGTAAGCTAATACTTGGCTCTGTCAGTTCAGGCATAATCGCGCATTCAGATATACCCGTTACTGTCGTTCCACCAAAGGAATGATTTTTCTGGGTTTTAAAAATCTAAAAATGAAATTCTTTATATAATCTTTTAAAATAACCTGATAATGGGAAGTATAAGACCGTCAAATATAAAAAGAATATCAGAAGAACTAGTTGATAATAATAAGGATCTGTTCAATGCGGATTTTAACCATAATAAGGAAATTCTTCACAGCTTCATAGGGAAAACTGTAACCAAGAAGACCGCAAATGCAATAGCCGGATATATAACGAGATACATCCTCAAGAAAAAATCCAAGGAAAAAAATGAACTGGAGCAGCTTGGATTAGCGTAATTAGATAGTAGGTAGTTTCTATAAATCAATATTTATCCAAAAAATAGATTCTATTTTTCTTCTGCGAATTTTTCAGATCTCCATTTATTCATCCCGCCCTCAAGGTGGTAGAGATTTTTATAGCCTCTCCGTACAAGTCGATTTGCAGCGGCTCTGCTCCTGTGCCCCGTTTTGCATACAAGTATAATGGGTTCTTCCTTTGGAAATTTACCTACAATTTCATCTTCTCTTCCCAGTTTGTAATGCACCGCCCCTTTTATATGTCCATGCCTGTATTCAAACCCGGTACGTACATCCACCACTGCATACTGCTCCTTTAATTGTGATAGTTGCTGAGGTGAAAGATTTTTTAACTCTTCCGGCTGATTGAAATAGTCAGACCCCCTAAAATAATCTTTTATTCCCATATTAAGTCACCAGATCATTTCCATTATATATGCCTACGAATATGGGGGCCTCGTTTATTATCCATTTTCTGGCCATTACCTCCCGTAATTTTTCCGTAACATGTGACCAGGCGCTTAGATCATCAAGCTCATAGAGTACCACGAATTCCTGATCACCCAAACCAAATGAATAAGTGGTATAGGATATTATCCCTGGGCTTTCCTTATCGCTTCTTGCAGTGCCGATATGGCCGGCAAGGATTTTCTTTCTTTCTTCGTAGTTTATCAGATACCATTCACGATCCTTGCTCATTGGATATGCCACAAAATATTTTTTTGGTTCCGTTTTAAGTGTATCTTCCAGACTCTTGCTTGCATTGGTATACGGAGAATGCTCGTAAAGAGAAAACATGCTGTACTGGGTCTTTCCATAAATCCCGAAAACCGAGTTAAGCCCCTCCTTTAATCTTTCAAGCTTGATCGGGTCCTCGGATGCAGACCAGAACAATACATCATTATCGTGTCTTATTGATTTGTAGTATTTTATGCTGATTAAATTTTTACGATAATTATCTATGAAATCCATAATATTTTTATTTATATTTTTCCTCTCATCCATGGGAAGTGACCAGAATCTGCCATTCAGCTTGTAAGCCAGAACATATGTATATATCGTCATAGATATCAACTTAATAATTGATTCGCTGGATATAACTTTTATTAATCAAGTGTTTTCTGATTGGTATTTACTATCATATATTTTTTCAGATCATACTCATTTGATAGTATATAGTTAAGAAGTTTTGTAACACCAGTTCTGTCTAAATCAACAGGTTCCAGAAGCACGCTGCTCTGGGGTATCTTTATGTTCAACTCTCCCAGTTTTTTAATATATTCGTTTCTGTACTGAGAATTGATGGTCCGCACATCTTTAGCAGGGATATTTACATTGCATTTTTCCAGTTCCCTTGTGAATATAGGCCTTTCGAATAAATAATAAAGCACCAGAAGAGAGTTGTATCCAGAATTCTGCTCATCCATTTTTTTCATTGTAGAACCAACAATGCTGTAAATATCATGTTTGTTCTGCCCTGTATAGGAAAATATTCTTGCGGGTTTTATCGCTTTCTCCTTCAACATACCCAGTTCTACCATGGCATTGAGATAGCCTGTGAGCACCAGTCTGTGCATGTTTATTCCCTTATCCTCCAGAGATTTCTGGATACCTGTTATTGATTTTTCCTCTCCGTTAATTTCATTTAATATAAGTTTGTATTTTTGCGTTTCTTCAAAATTCTCAATCATATAATTCACCCGATAAAAATTTCTCAAAATTTTCTGAATTTTTAATTGCAATTTCACAGATTTCCCTTGAACTTCCTGTGAATTTCTCAGGATTCATTGCCTCATCCAGTTTATCCTTATTTATATAGTTCAATATGCCGTTTTTTAATAACGCTTCCTTAAATGTTACTTTATTCTCGTATGCAAACATAGAAGATTTTCGAACGAATTCATGGGATTCCTGCCTTGGAACTCCATTTCTTGTCAGGGCAATTGTTACACTTTCAGACATTATGAACTGGTCTTCGTACACTCTATGTCTCATTTCTTCCCTGTTGATGAACAAATGTGAAAATACGCCTGTCATCTTTGTTATTATATCATCGGCAAGTATGGAAGCATAGGGAATTGTAAATCTCTCAAGTGCACTGTTTGTCAGATCTCTTTCATGCCACTGTACACCGGCTTCATATTCCGGTATTATAAACGAGCGCAGTAACCTTGCAAGGCTTACAATGTTTTCTGACACGACTGGATTGCGTTTGGATGGCATAGAGCTGGAGCCTACCTGCTTATCACTATCGAAATACTCAGAAAGTTCATATATCTCCGGTCTCTGGAGATTTCTAATCTCTGTGGCAAATTTCTCCATGGATACAGATATATTGTTAATTATGGATAAAAATTCTATATACCTATCCCTCCCCACTATCTGGGTCGATGCAGTTTCGTGCGTGATACCCAGGATTTCACATACCTTTTCCTGTATCTGGAGTGCCATTGGTCCGAGAGCAGCACCTGTACCCACTGGACCAAGAATTTTTCCGGCAATCATTCGCTTTCTGGCTTCCATTATACGTTCAAGATGCCTGTTGACCTCGGTAAGGTAAACCGAAAACTTCAATCCCAGTGTTATGGGCGACGCATGCTGCCCGTGTGTTCTTCCAACCATAATTGTTTCCATGTTCTCCCTTATTAGTTTTATCAGGACCCTGTTGAGACCTACCAGGTCTGATACAACGATGTTTATTGTCCTCTTTATTTGTATTGCTGAAGCGGAGTCATTTATATCATTTGATGTAACACCAAAGTGAACATAATTCCTCCCTTCTGTACATTTTTCTGTGAGTGCCTCGACTATGGACATTACGTCATGGTTTATGGAGCTCTCAATTTCCTTAACCCTTGAAAGCTGCACTTCATTTGAATCCACCACTTTTTTAATATCAAGATATGCCTTCTCAGGTATAAGCCCATAATATGATTCTGCCTGTGCAATGGCGCTCTCTACGTTAAGCATTATGTTTAATCTTGTTTTCTCCGAAAATATGGATTTTACTTCTTCCCTACCATATCTGTAATCCAGTGGTGAAACTATCATGTAAGCCTATTACATTTAGTTTAAAGTTTTTTTTGTTGCTATGGCGATCCGGTAGAATATACATATACCATTTCATGAGATAAATAATGAACTCATCTAGGCTTCCGGGAATTTATTTTTGCGAAAAGTATTGTAACCATTGTAATTATTATGCCTGCACCTGTAAGAAGTGATCCCGCAGCAGCTATGTAACTGGCATCTGTAACATTTCTGATTTCGGAATGCGAAATAAAATTGTAGTCTAATGTAGGTCTGCTGCCAGAAACCACTACATACCTGTAGGTTCCGTTAAGATTTTCATACATGGGTTCTCCATCAATCTGTCTTGCAGGTGGTACAGTGTAATTATGAATGCTGGAAGAGTTAAATTTACCGGCGTCGGCTTTGAAATCTGTACAGTTGACAAGCCCTGCAGAGGATGTATCAGAAGAAACTATTATGAGAATTTTGCTTTCGGTAAAATTGAACTCAGGCGATGTATAAATATCTCCTGAGTAATGTATTACGGTATTTCCTGATGGCTCTGACGTAATAACCGCAACTCCAGGTATTACCAGTGCTATTCCAGCTATTATTAGAACAATTCCCACCAGGACTTTCCTGCTTATCATTTATTTCACATTTAAGATTGTTATTTAGTTTTTTGTTAAAGCGACAGGTCTATTTTATTCTGGTTGATTTCCTCTTCCATCTTCTCAACTCTTTTATTAACCGCTTCTTCTGTTAGCCCACACTCAATTAATTCCATGTAAAGTTCATAATTATCCTTTTCCGGATCAATCTCACCGGAGAATATCCTTATTGAGCCACATGCCTTATCCTCATAATTGAGCCTGTAGCTTATTTCCAGAGTCAGGTTTTTTTCCTCCATGAATTTTAATTTGTGTATATAATCAGACATAATCCAGTATCGACTAATAGTATTATAAATTTCCATGGATACTGATGCTACAGCATACAACGTCAAGTTTCATACTTTATGGTCATGGGCATGTGCATCAAATCCAGAAACCACACATATAATAGACATTACAGATTTCCCATAATGACAATTATTTTCACGTGGTTCTTATACCAGTGAGATTGAATCTAAAATCAACTTGTTTTGCCTTACCACTGTAATGTACGAAATTTATTTCATAAACGGGTGTTATGCTGAAGCTTAAGTTTATGCTATTATTTCCATACCTGGGCAAATTGAAGCCAATAGGTTGCCCTATGGAATAATTGCAAATATATGTGGAGCTTGTATCACTGGTTTTATTATTATTTATGTGCATATTTATATTGTTAATAACAATTGATGTATCGCTTATAGGAAAATTCAACTTTTGCCCAATTTTATAAGTCGAGATTGTGAGGAATACCTGAACTTTAGGGTGATAGTACCTGTTTGGGATATGTGCTATTATGAGGAATTCAGATTTGATACCGTGCTGCGTAATATTATCATAGAATTTACCCATTATGCATTGATCTTCCTCCATAATTTTGGGTATATTATTAGAATTAACCGTCTTTATATTATTTGGTTCTGTGCTTAAATTATATCCTATATAGGCTACAGTAATACTTATTATGATCAATACTGTTAATATTTTTATAAATTTTTTTTGTTTTTTATCAATCAACCAACCACCTCCAGTTTATAGATTATACACTATCATCTGGAATATTAAATTATTTCTTTATTTGAGGTAAGGAAAGATAAGGATATTGAGGAAATAGATGTAATATATTCATGGCTATTTCTAGTATACTTCATATTGTCCAAGTTAAAACACCTCACTTATTTGAATTTCGTACTTACCATTTTCAAATTCTGTCAGCTTTAGGTCACTATCTGTAATTTTGAATGTACTGGAATACTGTATCCAATTGTAATGAGGATTATTAATAGTGCCACCCTCATTTTGTTCAAAGTATTCATCAAAGCAGCTTCCAAATTCATAGACATTTCTTGTGTGATATTCCGGTATGAATCCCCATAAAAATGTCCAGTAACCATAAGAGATTGATGGCCAGTATACACTGACTTCGGCCCTTATTACTCTTCCTGCATTTACTGTTATTTCATAGCCATTACTTATTTTATTTGCGTTAGTCTCCTGTGTTGTTGAAAATAACCATGACAGGTTGGGTATTGATATACCTGTTACCGCAAGTATAGTATTAAGGAACAACGTTGCCGCATTAACTGCATTTATCATCTTGCTTATGCAATTTTTCTGATGATTCTGAAAATAATTTTTATAGATTGAATTATAAAATGCCTTTTCCCTAAGGTTAACATCAAACACGTTTTCAGTAATATTTACAGTTGCAGCATATGATGGACTTCTAACTACCTGACTACTGCTGCCTGAACTGTTAACAGTAATGGCAAATCCAGAGGCTATAAATATGGCTGACATAACTATCCCTAAAATGGCCTTTTTATTTATAATGAAATTAATGCATGACTATATATATTTCGGTAACAATATTAGTAAATATTTTACCGGTTAATTATGTTGATAAGTATTGTACTAATCATCTTTCTCTCAGTATTGTATATTTCATCGGGATGCCTGCCATTCCACTTATTCTTAAGCTAATTGAATTTGTTTATAGCCTCCTTTATATTGCTACATTTAAATATTTTACCGGTACACTTATCTATCATTTCCAACTCCTTTTCTTTTATCTTAGTATAAGTTTAAAGTATCTATAACCAATATTCCATATTTTATTACCTCCTGGATTCAAAAGAGGTATTTCTCCCTGTTATTTAATGATCATTTCATTATTAACAGGGGGTTTATATTTACACATAATTTATTGTATACAACCACAATACCCGCTTAAAGAAGATGATTTATTATTATAAATAGCCTAATATAATCACAGGTATTTATCCAGCCCGGTTTCCCAAAGCCCCCTCAGTGTTTCAATCTCCTCTGAAAGTATATATCTGCCCTTTTCTTTCAATTTTATTCCATTTTTTGAAGTCCTGCCTATCTTTCTTAATGGTATTCCCGGGAATGATTTCAGGAATTTTTCCTCGTTTTCTGAAGCCACTTCTATGAGCATGCCTGTTCCCAGTTCTGAAAATAGTTTTTCATTTGTCCTTCCCGGTATTTCGGTAATATCAACATCAATACCGAAGCTGCTTCCGAATGCCATTTCCAGAAGTGCAACTATTAATCCGCCTCCGGATATATCATGCATTGATTTTATATAATCCATTGATTTAACTATGCCATCACGCAGGGCCATAAGTTCCTTTATATTCGCTTCAGGAAGCATGGTGTGCACATTGCCCATTTCAGATGAATACTGGCTTCCGGCAAGATCCGGTATAACGGTACCTATAAGGTATAATGGATTTCCTTCTCCTTTTATTTCCACGGTCTTGGAATCCCGGATATCCTTTATTTTTCCAAGTAATAGCATATTGGGAGTGGGAAGTATTTCCTTTTCAGCTTCGTTATAGAAACTCACATTTCCCGATACAAGTGGAAGTCCTGTGGTTCTGCAAAAGTCAGAAATTGCCCTGAGAGTTTCTATAAATCTGTACATTGTTTCAGGATTTTCCGGGTTTCCGAAATTTAGCGCATCAACGATAGAATGTGGAATCCCGCCGCTGCTCAGTATATTTTTATACCCCTCGAAAAGTGTGTGCATTGTTCCATTATATGCGTCTATACCCACCATTTCAGGCCTGGATCCGGATGTTATGCATAGCCCCTGGAATGAATTTTCCAGCGGCTTGATTATTGTCGCATCAGAATGGGTTTCCATGTTGGGGATTCCGGTAAATGGTTTAACAATGGTTGAACCTCGCACTGTGAAATCGTACTGTCTAACTATATTGAACCTGGCGCATATATTTGGTTTTGAAAGAAGATCAAAAATAAATTTTCTATAATTTTCCGGCTCTCTATCCATTATACTTTTCTTTTCTATCTCAGGTTTTTTGAAATTTCTGGCATAAACAGGTCCACCGGTAAGGAAAGAAAGCTCCATGTCCAGTATTTTTTCATCTCTGTATTTAATTACAAGATTAGGGCTTTTCACAGTTTTTCCTATGATGGAGTACTCTATTCCCCATCTATTGAATATATCATCAATTTCCCGGAGCCTCGAGGGGTTTATTGCAAGGAACATTCTTTCCTGGGATTCACTCACCCATATTTCCCAAGGCTCCATATTGGTATCCTTCAGGAGCACCTTATCCAGCTCTATTACCCCAGACATTCCCCCAGCAAATAGCATCTCACTTACTGCACTGGATAATCCACCACCACCCAGGTCCTTCATACCATCTATGATTCCAGCGTCGTTTGCCTCCAGTATGGCATGGATCAGTGGCT
>JAKAAE010000064.1 GCA_021797225.1 Thermoplasmata archaeon
TTACACCCCAGATAACAGATCTATTTGGTGATTTCATCAAGAGATATGAGGATAAAACATTGAATTTGAGGTGGTAATAATGTAAAAAAGTAAATTGGCAAATAGCACTATGGCACATTCATTTGGCGAAGTCAGGATTTAACATTCAAGGATCAAAATTGCAATTAATTATTACACTACCCCTAATATTTGTAACGTGGGAAATAAATATAGGGTGAAAATTTAAATATGCACGGCAGATATAACAGCCAGAGGTAATAAATATGGATGAAAACCCAAATGTAATAATGGTTACTACCAATTATGTCCCGGGAAAGAAAGTTGACAGGGTAATAGGCACTACCTGGGGCATTACAGTAAGAAGTAGAGGGCTTGGAGGTAATCTAATGGCCGGGCTGAGATCAATAGCCGGAGGGGAAATAAAGGAATATTCAAAGATGCTTTCAGATGCGAGGAACACTGCCATGGAAAGGCTCAGAGATGCAGCTAAACAGACGGGCGCAAATGCTGTAATTGAACTGAGATTTGATTCCTCAGATATAGGCCAGGTGATGACAGAAATAGTGGCATACGGAACTGCGGTAATTGTATCTGATATTTCGGAAAACGTTGAACGGGTATCCCTTTCCTGAAGGAATATGGATATAAAATCAGCTAAACGGTATTATACTGAATATTATATCCTCATTACTGTTTCATCCTGGAACTGCAATTTTGTTATTAAACATCCCTATGATTACCATACAGTTTCCATTATATTCTGGATTATTGCTATGAGTGTATCGATTGGAATTTTTGTTGTGGACCTCAGAAAAATACATGGAATGTCGGAAATTGAGAAACCGGAACCACCTGTTGTTTTCTAATTTTCTATCAATGCATATAAGGAAAATAATGCATGATGGTTGCCACGGATAGCAGGTTTATGACTGGAAACATATGTTAATGCATTGTGTAAAAACTGTAAGATGGTCCCATTATAGAGATATAAAACATTGCCACAGTTCATTTTGATATTAATATAAATCCAGTATATTGCTTGATAGAACTGTGCACTGAATTGATTGGGCATCCATGAGCGGATATCTGAATACGCGCCTATCCTATCTATTAATTTTTTCAAGCCCTTTTCTAATTTCTTCATAATACCTGTTCAGTATTGCTGTTATGGTCTCATCATTAAAATCAGACGGGGGTGGGTATTTTTTCAATGGAATAATAGTGGACCCGGATTGCTGATGTATTTCAGATATGGTTATTGCTGGCTCTCTCCAGAATTTATCAATAAAATCCCTGGAAATTCCTGTTCCGTTTGATGGAGCTATACCGGATGCTAAATGTTTTTCATTATGGGCTTCTGAAAACGCCTGCAGTATCTGTTCCTGTGTTTTCCCCCTGAGCTGAAGCAGTATGAATGGGTCACTGTCAAAAGCATCAGCCATAACGTAGAACACGGCGGCTATGTGCTTGCATGGGTTTGCATAATCAGGGCAGCTGCAGTTCATTTTGATATCATCTGGTTTTGCAGGGAATAATTTGGATCCTGATTTTTCAAAGAGTTCCTCAATCTCCGGGCTGAGCTCACCTGCAAGCAACAGTGAGGTAAATTCAGGTTTCTTTTTCATGGCATCGATAATGTTGTTCCATGTTCTCTCATCAATTTCCTGGAATTCAATTTCAACCCTGTATGGTTTTGCCATTGATCCCTGCACCTCTGCAGAAATTTTTCCACTTTCAATATTAATTCTAAGAACCTGCCCGGATCTTGCATATCTCCTACCCCGTTGAAGCCTGTTTGCCCATCCGTAGGAGGAAAGTATTTCTATAAATCTTTTTGACCACCATTTCTTTGCAACCACACCACCCTTAGAATTTACCCTTATGCCTCCCTCTGCCTTTCTGGGGCGACTTGGAGCATAATACGGAGAATAATTTCCATAATATTTTTTAGACATTTTAATCTTTCACCTCTGCTATTGCCTCTTTCCTGAGGGTAAACAGATCCTTAAGATTACTGGTAGACAGGTTACTAACCCATGATTCGTCTGTGGATTTGATAATTTTTTTGCTCAGATATGTTTTTCCCTCTATTATGCCATCAATCTTTTCCTCAATAGTTCCTGTTGATATGAATTTATATACACGGACAAGTTTTGACTGCCCTATACGGTAAGCCCTGTCAGTGGCCTGGTTCTCTACTGCAGGATTCCACCATCTGTCAAAATGTATCACGTTTGTGGCCGCAGTAAGATTTATCCCCGCACCCCCGGCCTTTACAGAGATGATAAAAATTTTTGGCCCTCCCGCATTCTGGAATCTCTCAATCATCTGCTCCCTTACAATCCTGGGAACATTCCCAGAAAGGAATAGAGCCTCTTCGTGGAACCTTTTTATAATAAGTTCCTTTATAATTTTTCCCGCCTCAATATACTGGGTAAAAATCAGTACTTTTTCACCATTTGCCAGGATTTCTTCCAGCATATCCATTAACCTGACCATCTTTTCTGATCGTTCTTCATTATAATTTTTGTCCCCTGAAACCAGTGATGGATGATCCATAAGTCTCTTAAGCTTTGTGATGGTAGAAAGTATTATGCCGCTTCTCTTAATGCCCTTTAATTCCTCCACATCCTCTAACATTGCCTTTACTGTTGCAGCATAGAGTGTAGCCTGTTCCCTTGACACAGGCACGTACAGCTTTATTTCCTCTTTTTCTGGAAGGTCGGATATAACATTCTTATCTGTTTTAACCCTTCTCAGAATAAATGGGCCTACAAGCCTGCCAAGTTTATCAGAAACAGTATCATCACCTTCCTTAATGATTGGTTCTGTGAAGTTTTTCTTGAAGGTTTTTTCACCTCCAAGATATCCTGGATTAATGAAATCAAATATGGACCTCAGGTCCTCAAGCCTGTTTTCTATTGGCGTGCCGGTTAAAGCAATTCTATACATTGCACTTAATGACCTGATTGCTCTGCTCTGCTTTGTTCCGGAGTTTTTAATATACTGTGCCTCGTCTGCTACAATGCCCTCCCAGTTTATCTTATACAGTATGTTGAAATCCCTTGTTAGCAGTGAATATGATGTTATAACCACATCATAATTGATAATTGTATCCACAAGCTCCTGCTCCTTCATCCTATCACTGCCATGATGTACATGTACCCTGAGTGATGGGGCAAACTTATTCAATTCGTGTACCCAGTTACTTATAACCGAGGTAGGGCATACAACAAGTGTTACACCCTTATTTTCCTGGGACTCATGCCTTTTCAGCATGTATGAAATGATTTCAATCGTTTTGCCAAGTCCCATATCATCTGCCAGGCAGCAACCAAACCCATAACCTGCCATAAAATTTAGCCATGAAAGCCCCTGTTTCTGGTATTCCCGTAATTCCCCCATAAGGCCTGCCGGCTGTTCTGGCATATCCATATGGTGTTCTTTATTGAATAGATTCTTTAGCCATCCATCTCCCTCAATGTCTATAACCGGTATATTGCTGTCCATGCCGGCCATTGAAAGTAGCTGGGCAAGCGGTACCTGTTTTTTATTATCCCGTAACATTTTCAAAATTTTGTTTAACTGCTCCTTATCTATTTCCAGCCATTTTTTCCCTATATGCACAAAGCGTGATTTAATAGCCGCCAGGCGCTCAAGTTCCCCGACACCAATAGGTTCACCATCCATAACAATTTCCAGGTCATATTTTACAAGTGTTTCCAGTCCCAGTTTCTTTGTCTGGCTGCCGGGTGATGCCTTAATTTTCAGTGCAGGTTTTCCTGATTTTTTACCCCACCATTCCGGGAATAGCACACTGAATCCGGATTCCCCCAGAACAGCCCCATAATCTTTTAAAAATTGATAAACTTCATCTGATGTGAGTGGCAGTTCAGCCGGATTAGCGGACTGGAGTGCCTTTTTGATAGGTGGAAATATCAACTGTGCCATGCCAAGCGATTGAAGAAGGAATTCCTCAGGAAATTCTGTATATTTTTTTATAAATGCCATGGCATCAACATCATTTCTTCCCCATATCCTTTCAAACGGTATAATCAGGCTTGGGTCATTTTTTGATTGAACCATAAACCTGAGCTTCCACGTATCATCATCACCATCGGGGGGGATCAGATCAAATGCCATCTGAAGTGGAAAATCTATCCTGCTCTGAATAGCCCTGGACCATGAGGAGATTTTCTGTATTGCAAGGCTCCTGCTGAATGTAACCAGTGAACTGCCGGAGGAAAGGGATGAGACCCATTTAAGGGCATCGCCTCCCTGGGCAGGAATTGTGTATGTATTTATCTGAGATCTGCAAAATGTGTCAACGGCCACATTCATGTATGTTTTTAAAAGCGTTTCAGCATCAATCTGGCCATAGTTAAAAGCGAGGCATGCAAGTGGCATATCCTTTACAAGCGACTGAACCATTGACTGGTCACTGCTTGTTTCCAGAATTGGAGTCCATCTGGATCTAACAGAGAAACTATCCTCTACTACCGTGGGAAGAAATTTCCGTTCCGCAATGATGTTATAAACAAACTGGCTGGCATTGCGCCAGAATAAAAAATCACTTCCCGGAATTATGTACTCATTGCCTTTATCGTTTCCGGATAGAATTGTGAAAATATCTGCTATGTCTACCACAGCACATGGAACTGCCCACTCTTTCAATTCCGGGTTATCGATCTCAGAGTCTTTAGTATAATCAACCATTCCAGAGATCTGGTTTGAAAGAAGTGGTGTATTTCCAAAAGTTGGGAAGTGTGCGGGCAGAGAAGTAGTTTCTGTTTTTATCTTTTTATCATTAATTATATCATTTAGCAATTTTACAGTTTTCTGTGCACTGGTGGCAAAAGGGTGGAAATTTTCTGTTTTCTTTATTTTATCGGACGTTTCAGACCACAGCAGAAACTTTACACTGTGCTCATCAATATAGCAGGTTCCATGCATTACATACATATGATCGGTTTTGCTCATTGTATAATATTATCACTTACATGATTATATCCTTTTCCTATCCTGTAGCAGAGTAAGGCGTTATAAATACTGTGTGATTTTCCATCATAAATTCTTAAAATTATGGGTTAATGAATGGATTGTTTCCTGGAGAAGGTTGTACTGCAATGAATTGCCGGAAAGGCAAAAGCATGTTTAATGGCTTAGAGTAGCCATCGATATACATCCCGGAAGATGGCTGAAAACTGCCTTATTTACACTGAACTGTTTTCCATATATCCCAACTGGCAATATATTAAGCCATCTATGTTTATATATAGAAAGCAAAAATGTATATTATTCTATATATTGTATATATTCCAACATATCCTATTGTGAATAGCATTAAATAATCATATATGCTTTTTATACATATGATGAAAATGAACTTAATAAAATGCATGGTGGTGTATTAATGCAGATCAAATTTTTAGGAAACTGGTCATCCCATATAAGGGCTGGAAAAAGGAATGTATCTATACTTATAGATAGAAAGATTATACTTGATTTTGGACCGCATACCATTGAATCATTACTGGAAAATAATATTGATCCATGCTCAATAAAAAAGGTGTTGATAAGCCATATGCATCTTGACCATTATGGAGGACTTGCTGAGCTTCTCTGGTACAGGGCAATAAACCATGCTGAAGAGGAACTTTCAATAATGGGGCCCAGTGGAATTAAGGCAGCCACGGAAAATATACTGAAATTATACTTTACGCCAGATAATGAAAAATTTAAGGTTAGATCAAAAATGCATGAAAATAATACCGGTAGGGAAGTATATGAAGTCAAGCCTGAATATATTGAAAGAACCGAACATGATTACATAGAATCTTTTCCTGGAAATCACATTATCCCTGACAGTATATACCGGCTGGATTATAATGGGTTCATCATAACATATACAGGTGATACGGCATATACAGAATCTGCAATCGTGGCTGGAGAAAATGCTGATATACTTCTGCATGAAATGACATACACCGATGAAGATAGTGATATAGCCGCATTCTGGAAACATTCTACATATTCCTCTGCCATGAAAGTTTTTAAAGATAGCCGTGCTAAGAAACTTGTACCTGTACACTTAACCAATGATACTTTTAATCTTTTAAATTCTAAAAAACATGAAAATGTAATCATGCCTGTAGCCGATATAGAACTGTAATAGATTATCATCATTAAACAGCAGATGGCACCTGACCAGGACTACAGAAGATCCAACCACTTCCACCGGAAAAATAGTCTTACACAGGAAATGATGGTAACCAGCTGGCCTACTACTGAGAGGATTAAGAACCGGCAAGCATGTGAATTCCACACAATCAATTAATGTGGAAAAATAAATGGTGCATTCCACTGTCCTTTAGTCAAGTCATGCAAAGAGGCATGTATGCCCATATTTGTGGAAATGCAGCAGCTTCAAAGACCACCGGTGTGACTTAACAGCATGAGAATTAATAAGGGTATAGGGCTGCTATACTTCTACCCTGCTATTGTACTGTACAGCCCAGGATTCCCGTGGATAGTGAAGCAACAACTGCCACAAATAGAGATGCAGTTTCTAAGTAATTTTAGCCAGCAATTTGTGCTGAATGAGGGTTAATTGCCATTTACAGACATGCGATCTTTGTCCCGCTTAAATTCAGTACCTGTTCATCCCACCACCTTCGAAACTCTTACAGCTAAAAAGGAACCTATAATGCCGAATAACACAAAGGATGGAATTGAGGCAAACATACCAAATACAATTGCCTGCCAGTCCACTATTCCACCGTAAAGCAGTGGGGCAAAGAAGCCACCAAAGAAGAGCGGGCCATCAATAGCCCATGGAATTCCTATTACAATTCCGGCAATAATGGGCATTGCCCTTGTTCTGAGTGGTACTTTTGTGGTTTCGTTATTCTTATTCTGTGCCTTCTGTGTTTTTTCTGACCCGAAACCAAATGGCTTTCCATGGGTAATGGCAATCCATAGGTCTATCAGTATTCCAAAGGCAAAAACCTGGTAGATAATGTACATAGGTTGCCCTCCAAATCCGTAATGATAGATATCCGCAAGAATGTTATAGATAAACCATCCAAGCATACCTATTCCCACTTTTCTCACCACACCCGCAAGAATCAGCAGAATCATAAATTCACCAAGGGCCCCAAATCCAAGAAATGCAGATGCACCTGATGGAACGAGTTTGTCCATAAATGGGCCAACAAAAAAGTTCCACACAATCATAAAAGCCGCAGCGATTCCAGTATATACATAATCCACGGTCTTAAGTTGTGACAGGGCTCCATTCTTTCTTCCCACATAAAGTAAAAAAAGGGAAGCGAGAGAAAAGTACAATATCATAATAGGCCAGGGCACAATTCCTGGCTGGTTCAGTGTTCCATCTATTCCGTTAAAACCCATATTTATCGATTGCCTATTTCATTAATTCTATATATAGTTTACACAAATAATCTATATTATAATATAAATCAATATATACTATATATAGAATTTCACAGGGAAAATAAATATAATGCCGGGCAATTAATTCCGCAGATCCTGATAAAATGAATTTATTATAGGAAAAATATAAATGATTTTAAGGTGGTGTAATATATTAAAAATTTAATAATTTATTATACTTATATTGAGGAATTTATGCCTGAAAAATTTATTTCTGGGGAGCGGCTACAGTTTCAACAGCATCAATTTTTGTTCCCTCTTCTATAGCGTTTATCTCCTCCAGCGACTTCCCTTTAGTTTCAGTAGCCAGGAATATTGTTGCAAGCAGTCCTATAACTGAAAATCCCGTGAAGAAGAACAGGCTCATGCTGAATCCAAAGTCTGTGACAATAAATGGAAATGTAGTTATACCAAGAATGGCACCGATTCTACTGACAGATGTTCCAAATCCCTGGGCAGTGGCCCTATCCTCAGTTGGAAATAACTCAACGGGATAAACAAAATCCGTGGATCCCGGACCAATGGCCTCGGTTATATAGAATATTAGAAACATAATAAAAATTGGTATGCCGGCTATAAGAAACTCTGCCTTGGTTGAGTAGAAATGCGTTATAATGCCCAGTATGCCAAGAGATATAACCATGCCAGAAAATCCTATAATGGTTATAATTCTTCTGCCGAGCCTGTCAATCAGCAGTATGGCAATAATGCTCCCAAGTATGGCAAACGAGTCAAACACAGCAGAACCTAAAACGGCAAGCCTGGCCTTAAATCCAAGGAGTACCAGAATTGTGGGGCTGAAAATTGAAATGCCATAGAAGGCTGCATCGAAGGTGAACCAGAATATTCCAACAAATAGCAG
>JAKAAE010000065.1 GCA_021797225.1 Thermoplasmata archaeon
CATCCTTCAAGTTCAGGAGATCCCTGGAAAGTTCTATAACGGATGCCTGGAATCCCAGACATATGCCGAGGTATGGAACACGTTTCTCTCTTGCATACTTTGCTGCGGCAATCTTTCCTTCAACACCACGGTATCCGAATCCGCCCGGAATAAGTATCCCATCAAGGTCATCCAGCGGCTCAGTGCTTTTTATTAAATCATCGGAATCAATCCATTTTATGTTGATCTTTATGCCGGTGTTGCCTGTTACATGTGAAAACGCTTCCTTGTGACTTATATACGCATCCTGCATATCAACATATTTCCCTATAAGTCCGATTGTAACCTCTTCAGTCGGTTTCTCTATATTCTTTGTAAACTCTTTAAGTGTATAATTTAATTCATGATCATCAAATTTGAACAGTTCCCTTGTATATTCCAGTGCTCCCTGATTCTCCAATACCATGGGAACGAAATACACATTAGAAACATCGTAAACACTAATTATGCCTTTCTCAGCAACGTCTGTAAATAGAGAAATTTTCTTTCTCGCATCTATGTCCAGTGGCCTTGAGGACCTGCAGAATAGTATGTCCGGCTGTATCCCTATTGCCCTTAACTCCTTTACACTATGCTGTGTTGGTTTTGTCTTCTGTTCAGACCCTGATTCGGGAATAAGTGTAACATGTCCGAAGATCATAGAATCGCTTTTATCAGATCTCATCTGTCTCAAAGCTTCGAGAAATGGCATTGATTCGATATCACCCACTGTTCCACCCACCTCTATGAGGGCTATATCATATCCATTGGCGGCATTTCTTATACGTGCTTTTATCTCATTGGTAATATGCGGGATTATCTGTACCGTACTGCCGAGGTAATCTCCGCGCCTTTCCTTTTCTATTACTTCCTTGTATATTTTTCCCGTTGTTATATTATTTGCAGATGTAAGTGAAGTATCAAGAAACCTTTCATAATTGCCGAGGTCCAGATCAACTTCTCCACCGTCGTTCAGTACAAAAACTTCGCCGTGCTGATATGGATTCATTGTACCTGCATCATAATTTATATACGGGTCTATTTTTATATTTGTAACTTTAAAACCACTATTTTTTAAAAGATAAGATAATCCTGATGTTATTGTACCTTTTCCTAATCCGGAAATAACCCCTCCGGTTACTACAATATAATGCATTATTCTATAGTAAAAATCGTTTAATAAATCTTTTCATTATGGGATATACTTCCCATTCAATAAATGTCATTAATTAGGTGAAAATATTCAAGCTAATTGTGAATTATGAGGAAAAATATTAATTATTTAATAAATATTGTATATTATCCAAAAATATGTTTCATTCAGATATGTCCTCCAGATTTCTCTTTGAAACCTTTGTTCCACCTATCAGTACAAGAAGTCCCGCTATGAACCCCGTAATTCCTATGAACACGAATCCGAATGCCCATGAATAGGTGACAACCAGTATGGGTAAGAGTATTGCACCAAGCGCGCCTCCACCATGACCTATTCCATCCGTTATTCCGAATCCAGAGCTTCTGGCCCTTGTAGGATAGTTTTCTGCTGTAAATGTATAAGCAACCTGCAGGTACATCCCGAGTCCAAGTGCAGCCAGGAAAGAGCCAAAATATAGGAAATCAGTGGTTTTTGTTGCCATGGATACCATACCTATTAGCCAAACCACGGTGGCCGCAAAAATAACATGCTTTCTTTCATATCTATCGGAGGTATACATCATTATCAGGGCTCCAGCTGGATAACCAATTATTGCACCTATAGCTATATATAATATTGCAGCTGCAACTGTAAATCCTATACCCTCTAACAGTGATGCAGCGTCTCCCAGAAACGCATAATTTCCTATGTACCAGAAAAACCACACTGCTATAAGAAGTGCCATACGTGTTGAGTATGGCTTTTTGAATAAGTAAAGTGTGGGAAATTTTGGTTCCTCCACGATAACGGTTTCAGGATGTGGCTCAGGAAGTTTGCCTATCTTCTTTTCGGCATTTGCCTCCATCATCTCCAGAACCTTCTCAGCCTTTGGTATATTCTTCCCCCTTGTGGCAAGCCATCTTGGGGATTCAGGTAGTTCCATCCTCAAAAATACTGCTATAAAGGCTATGATCGCACCTATCCCGAATAGCCAGCGCCATCCGGTTGTGAATGCAGGGACGAGAAAATAACCTATAAATGGTGTTACTGCCTGCCCGAATATGCCTATAAGAAACGTAAATACTGTAATTTTTCCCCTGACTGCTGAGGGTGCAAATTCGGTTATATATATTGAAACAAGATTCAAATCTGCCCCGAGCCCTATTCCAGTTATGAACCTGAAAATAGTTAGTTCCGGCACATTAAAGGAAAGCGCATCTCCCAGGGAACCTATGGCAGTTAAGGCCATTGTTAAGATCATGGATCTGTACCTTCCGAAAATATCTGCCAGACTTCCTATCATATATGATCCTATTGCATAACCTATTAATCCAACTGAAAGTGCTATAAAAAGAATTATAGAACCATGCAGATTGAATTGCTGGTCTATTGCTGGCATGGCAAGACCTATATCAGATATATCATAAAAAGTAAAGAAATATCCGAGGCCTATAATTCCGAGGAAGGCTGTGGGTAGGGACCATACTGGGATTCTGTTTTCCCTGGCAATTATATCCTTAATTTTGTCAATATTTTCAACCATAAAAATCGATGAGTTTTTGATATAAAGATTTTTTGCTTTTCATTTTTTTATATTTAAACAATTCTATTATGTTATCCATTAATATTTAATCAAGATCTTAAATATTAATACCTTAAGTAATAATGTTAAACTGAAATTTTTGTATCAATGCTTAAATAGAATGTATAAACGTATTTAATCATTGACATTTTGTTCAATTTTCCTGTACGATTTGATTAGTGTTAGATTTCCGTATATTAAATACCAAATTTTATATTTTCATTCGGTCTGTTATATCTCATGGGGAAAATATTCTACGTTTACCTGAATCAGGACGATCCTAAAAAATCTACAATGAAAAAACTCGAGAGATACCGTCTGGCAATACACATACCAATAACCAAAATTTACAGTAAACTATACCTCACGCCATATTCTGAAAATTTTCTTATCAATTCTGATAAAGAGCTCTATGAAAGGCATGGTATTGTTGTAATAGATGGTTCCTGGAACAGAATAAGCACTATAGAAAGCATAGAGGCAAAGAACGGCAGGAAACTTCCGCTACTGCTACCGGTTAATCCGGTTAATTATGGAAAACCCGGAAAACTATCCTCCCTGGAGGCACTTGCAGCGGCACTTTATATCATGGGTTATATCGACCTGTCGGATGAGATTATCTCGAAGTACTCATGGGCTCAGAATTTTATTAAAACAAACATTAACCCGCTGAACGATTATTCAAAGTGCACCACAAATGAGGAATGTATTGCCGTGCAGGAAAGTTATTTCTGAACTTTCTGCCATCTGTTATCCTTTAACTCATATAACCCTTCAGTATATTCAGATAAAATATTTTTGATCATCTGTCTGAAATTTTCCGGTACTGCAGAGAGTACATGCGTTTCGTATGGCATTATGTGAATCCCTGCAACATGATCTATTTCTGAATTTCCCTTTTCGGAAAACACGAGCTTCGATTCCGCATACCGTCTCTCATCAGGGTCAAGCCTTAGCCTAGATTTTAAAAGTCTTCGCCTGAGCAACTTTATATCCGTCTCGGTATACATTATATCCCGTGGGTCTCCCCCTGCAGATTCTATAAAAAGAAGTATGCCCAGGCATTTGGAGCATTTCCCGCATGGATAAATCACACCATTTTCTTCATGGCAGGAGTGGCATGATCGTTGCTGAAGGAACAGGTTTCTGTATCTGTCCATTAATATTTTTTCCTCAACATAGCCAGTTACCGGATAAACTATGGAGTAAACAGCACTGTTTATACCCTTATCACGGAAATAAACAGAAAGCATCCTGTTGAAATCATATGTCTGATCGAATATTCCATAATAATACTTTAAACCTTTATAATCTTCCATGTCACGGGGATCATCGAATTCATCACCCATTATAATATTCCCTATTCTATATTTCTTGATCAATGGAAGAAGCAGGAATATATATAATGGAAAGATAAAAACCTGAATAGGATAGTCATCCGATCTTATATCTATCATTTCACGTTTGATTATTTTCAGGTGTTTTAATGCTTCGTGATAGAATCTATCCGTGTTTGACCAGACTTTCATTACATTGCTGAAGTTATTCTTATAATAATCGTATGCCGTCTTAGCAGTCAGCCAGTGAGAACCGGATTCTTCAAAATAAAATGCATAATTTTTTTCCGCCATATTTATTTCATTGAATATCCCGAAAGCAAGAAGGCTCTCCTTTCCACCGGATGACATTATTGCGACTTTTTCCTTATCAGTATCCCACGGTTTTCCATCCTTTATGTTCTCCGGGCATACTAGTTCAGTTATGCCATCAGCATTTTTTTTGTTTATGTCACTTTCTGATGGTATAAATTCCGATTTAATGTAATCATATCTCCTATTAATTATCTTGTTAATGAATACTTCATGGGCATTGATGGTTATGAAATCCTTTACAAGTTTTATATCCCTTTCAGTAACAGGAAAATTCAGTATTAGTTTCCTGGAGAAATATGTGTAGTTGATAGCCGGCATAGTCAGGATTAACCCAGCCACATTCCGGTCTACCTCTATATCCTCTGCATATGTGAAAATCAATTTATAACTAAAATCATCAAGCCTTATGTATCCTGTTATCCTGCGTTTTTCAATTTTATCTATGCTGACTTCTATATTGTCGAAAGAAATTACATCATCTATGTACATTTATTCTCCTCTGGATAATGTAATAGAGATTTATAAATCTGATATAACCCCTGTAATACTTTCAAACTCCTGAAGTGGATCAAAAACAGGTATTCCATACTGTCTCTCCAGTTTTACCTTTTCATTATCTATTTCATATGGCTCCATGTTTTCTGTATTAAGCGATATTGCTATTACCTTTTTATTGGAGACCAATTCAAGTACTTTAATATACTTATCAAGGGGCTCTATTGGATATTCCGGGAATCCATCATAATATTTCCTTTTCGGTGCATGCTGAAGAATAATAGCATCAGGTCTCATTGCGCCTATAATCTCAAAACCTCCGGGATATGCAGGATGTAAAATGGATCCCTGCCCTTCAAGAAACATGTACTGAGGATGTTTCTCCTGCCATGCAATATAGGTTATGTATTCAAGGGAACCTGCAACAAAATCATTTATTATAGAGTCCATAACAACTGTGTATGGAAATCCCTGCATCCATGATGTTTGCCCCGTTCCTATTAATTCAGAGCTTTTTCCCTGCCTGTTCATTGCATCGTTCAGATATACAGCAGTTGTTCTTTTGCCAATTGCACTATCTGTTCCAAGCACAGCAATTTTTTTAGATTTTACCTCTTCAATTTTTCCCGTAAATGAATATTCATAACCATTGAACATTTTCCTGACGTCTGTTATACTGACCTTGTATTTCAGGGCTAATCTGCTGAATTCACGATCGTTACTGATATACTGATGAAGCCCGCTTACAATATTCATTCCGCTTTCAATGGCATCCGAAACAAATTTCCTGTATTCAACCGGAAGATATCCACCATCTGTGGCAACACCAACAATCATAGTCGTTGCTCCGAGATTTTTTGCCTCCTGTATTGTACTTATAATTCGTATGCCATTCTGTCTGCCCATGAGGACATATCCTGCATCCATTCCATAATATCTTGAATCTATCACGGATACAATTTCATATTTTTTACTGTATCTTACAAGTCCATTGGCAGTCTTACCATAAGTTGTTGCAAAACATCCCTCCGAGAGGATTACCGCTTTTTCCATTATTTGTCACTTCCGGTTAACACTATAACACAGCTATTATTTCCAGCATATCTCGAGGCCGCAACTGCAGCAGAAGCAGATGCAGGAAGTACTGATAAATGATCCACTTCCCTGAAGCCCCTGGACAT
Source organism: Thermoplasmata archaeon (assembly GCA_021797225.1). The sequence goes on from JAKAAE010000065.1 coordinate 6,064, forward strand.
ATTTATCATATCCTCATCCGATACATATAGTGCCTTTCCACTGGTTTTATAAAGCATATCCAGTGCCCTCTGCCCATCGTAGGATCTGTATGCTATAAGCGGTTCATTGCTCTTTGTTTCTACAATGCTATCCGGATCAAGTTCCACTATTCTTCTAAATCCGTTCATGAATGAATATATTACAGGATTTCCGCCATCTGTGCTGGACGCTATAAACGATGGAACTTTATCAGACTTCCCACTTCTCCTTAATTTAAGAAAGCCGTAATATATACCATATATTGTTGTCCCGTTTCCAACAGGCACCGAAACATAATCCGGAACAAAACCCAGCTGCCAGTAAATTTCATAGGCTATTTCACTGTAGCCTGCTATATCAAGATCCTTATTTGAGGAACCCGGACTGGCATCATACCAGCCATTTTTACTGGCTTCATCCCTTATATATTCAACCATCTCTTCATATTTAAATGGTTTTTCTATTACCTCTGCACCGTATGCAGCGATTTCTGCATGTCTTGAATTTGAATATTCGGACGGAATTCCAACGACAGCTTTCAAACCCATTGCTCTGGCATAGTAAGCTATGGATGCACCATAATTTCCACATGTTGCGACAGATATTTCAGTGTAACCCTTCTCAATGGCATTCTCTACATGCCTTCTAGAAATTCTATCCTTCTGCGTTCCTGTAGGATTTATACCATCATATTTCAAGAAAAAATTACCATTACCCAGATAATTGCCTATATCATAATCCCTGATTAACGGGCTACCTGGAGGCTTATCTTCAGTTTCTATTTCCATTTTTTTCACTGGTAGTATTATAATATTAATTACTATATAAACATTGAGTATGCAATGGTTTGCCATGACATTCTCAATATTTTATGTAACAATTCCGCATGAAGCCTTTTATACATGGCTTAAATTCACATCTAGGAACTCATATCTTTATTATTTCAATGTTCATTCTATCCGCTATTATCCCTATCATATCTTTAACCCTGCCCTTTGTACCATGTGCGTCCATGAGAAACCCCCTGCATTCCGGTGTTTTCTTTACTGTATTTTCTATTTCTTCTATAGATATTGTTTCATGAATATATTTTGGAATTATGTGTCCTATGTTTATACCGTGCTCAAAAAAATATGAGCTGATCTTAGGTGCGTAATGACCGCCTCCCACCCCAACGTAGTTACTGTATTTTTTATTTTCTGCATCTATTACCGATTTTGCCATTAATTCTGCGATTCCGTCCATTTTCCACTCATTTTCGGTTGTACCGATTTCAATAAAGTATGATGGTTTTTCCAGATACGGACCATGGTGTGTTGCCTCGAATGTAATCTCAAAGTAGTTTTCATGATAATTACTTTTGATATATCTCAGGGCTCCACACATGCCCTCAGGGTCAGAAGGCACGATTACATTGTCAAAGCCACCAAGTTCTGCCTTTCTAAGGTTTCCTATAGGATGGACTGTAAGTGATTTAACGCCGGCACTGGATGAATGTTTAGATAGAAATACTACCCTTTCTACTGAATCATCCAGATTTTTCATATCACTATAAATATGAAGGTTATCAATGAAAAGAAGTTTATAATTTTTATATGTAAAGGTATCAGAATTTTCCTGTCTGAAATGGTAAATTTCAATCATCTTATTTGCCATTTCCATACTTGCACCATCCTTTCTGGATGCTATTATTAAAATCATGAAACTTTATCCGAGAATATATTATAAAATTTATTTAATTTTGTCTTAGGTAAGGTATAAATATTTAAATTTAGGTTAGTGTTTATGAAATATAAAGTAGTTTTGACAATAATAGTCGTAATGGTAATGGCCATGTCAGTATCTGCAGCTGTTCCCATTGCATCAGGCAACAATGTGCAGCAGAATGCAGTTTCTGGGAACACCGGTTCAAGTGGAATGCTTGGCAATGGAAATCTTAATGCCAGTTTTAATTCCAGTATAAATGCACATTTTAAGGATATGCATAATTACGGTGCACATTTAACATATAATGCTACCACTGGAAAAATTTCAGGGAGATTTTTAACTGCAAATTTCAAATCCGGAGTTTTTTCCAATATAACAT
>JAKAAE010000066.1 GCA_021797225.1 Thermoplasmata archaeon
TCATATTTCCACATGTTTCCAGGATGATTTACGGAGGATCAAATAAATATGTAATACCATCATCGGCTATTCTCGGAGCAACATTTTTAATCATTGCCAATGATATAGCACACATGATCATTATCGGCGAGGTAATACCGGTAGGGATAATAACCGGAATTATAGGTGTTCCTTTTTTCATGATCTTAATGACTAGGATTTCAAAGCGGGGTTATTATAATGCTTGAACTCAAGGATATATCATTTAAAAGAGGGGCTCTGAATATAGGGCCAATAAATTTTTCCCTGAATCATAGTGAAATTGTAACAATATGTGGTAAAAATGGTTCTGGGAAAACATCAACGCTCCTTGCAATTAACAGGGAAATAAGGCCTGAATCTGGGGAAATCCTTATAGATAATAAGAGTCTTAAAACGTTGAATACCAGCGAAATTTCAAGATATACAGGTTATGTTCAGCAGGAGTTGCCTGAACCACTGGGATTGAATGTTAGAGATATTATGGAAATTAATGGTTTCACTAGAAAATATGATTATCAGGATCTATATAATTCAATGAAAATGTGTGGTGTTGAAAATTTTATCAACCGTGATTACTCCAGCTTGAGTGGTGGGGAAAAAAGAATGATTATGATTGCTGCTGTAATATACCAGAATCCTGAATACATTATACTTGATGAACCATCCTCCTTTCTCGATATCGATAAAATTAACCTTCTAGTAAAAATACTTAAAAATTTGAAGAATGCTGGGAAAGGTATACTGCTTGTTCTGCATGACATAAACCTCGCTTACAATATTTCTGATTCCATTATTTTAATGAAAGAGGGAGAAATTTTGTCTTATGGTTCAAAGGACGTAGCCATAAATATAAAAAATCTTGAAATAGCTTATGATGCAAAATTTGACAGGTATATGTCTCCGGAAGGTCTTAGATTTTATCCTACGGAGTTCGGGCAAATCCATTAAGACTATTAAAAAGTTATTAGTGCTGCAGGGTTATTATAAATCATGGATTAATATTATCTATTTGCAGCAATGAGATAACTGACATTTTTTCTGACAATCTTTATTTATAAGTAGTTTTCATATGGTAATTATGATACCAAAGACTATGTCCACACAGCATCCGGACAATGCAAAGATGCCGCAATGGGCAAGCGGTAAAAATATAATATCGAATGAAGATGAAATAGAGGAGGCATACATAGCATACAGGGATTTTGGTATAAAGGAGGTTATGTGGGATGCGGAGGGAAAGGATGTGGATACCCATGTCATAAGAAAATTGTTTTCAAAAAACAGGGAATTCTTTGATAAAAATGTTCTAGGTAGGGATATTTTTTTGACATACAGGGTACCTAATCCCCTTATAGAGGGTGCAGAGAGGAAAATATTGAATGAGACCTTAAACAGCATACCACTGAACTACGATGTGGCCAACAGGGTTTTTAACCGGGATATTGCACCTGTATTTGAGGTAATTCTTCCATTTACAACAGATTACAAAAGTATGCTAAATGTGGTCAAGTTTTATGAAAAAGGCATTGTGAACACTGAAAATATTGAACTGTATGATAATGTTCATGTGAAGGACATTACAGGAAAGGTGTTGCCGGAAAAAATAAATCTTATACCGTTAATAGAAGACAAGGATTCCATATTCAGTATTCAATCCATAATAGAAAAATACAGTGAAATCATAAAACCGGAATATATGAGGATATTTATTGCAAGATCCGATCCTGCAATGAACTACGGTATGCTGCCTGCTACACTACTAGCGAAATATGCCATATCTGGTATGCAGAAAATTTCACAAAAATCCGGGATTGAGCTTTATCCTATAATAGGTGCCGGATCGTCACCGTTTCGTGGAAATCTTGGCCCTGACTCTATTAAAAAGGCTCTAAGTGAATATGATTCTTATTATACGTTTTCAGTGCAATCTGCCTTCAGGTATGATTATGATGACATTTCAGTGAAAAATGCTGTTTCCATGATTAATTCCCATAAACCGGGCAATCCAGAAATATTTAATATGCAGATGGAGGAAGATATAAAAGCCATAATAAATTCGTATTCATCAAGGTTCCAAAAGATAATAGAGGGAATAGCCCGACCAATAAATGATGTCGCCGCGTATCTCCCAAAGAGGAGGACAAGAAAATTGCATACTGGTCTTTTCGGGTATTCAAGGAGTACTGGAGATGCCAGATTGCCCAGGGCTATAGCATTTGTAGGAGCTCTTTATTCTATTGGTATACCCCCGGAAATACTTGGAATGTCCATGCTCAGCGGACTGCCAGAGAGGTATCATAAACTGGTCGATGAACTTTATAAAAATCTGTATTTTGATATACGTTCCAGTGCAAGATATTTCAATTACGAGTCACTGAATTACTTAAAAGAAATATGGAAGGTGGATACAGGAATAATACAAATGATAAAAGAGGATATGAATTATATAGAAGATAATATGGGAGTATCGACCGAAAATTCTTACAGTGTTCAAAAACACAATATATTTTCTACACTGTTCCTGCTGGCATTCAAGAATAAAAAATTTGACGAAGTTGAGAAATATGCATACGAAATGTCACTTCTCAGAAAATTTGTGGGTTAGGATAAAGAGAATGCTAAAAATAAATAACTGAAACCGTGGAACTTATAAATAAATTAATGATATATTTGATAATGATTAGATATCCGAGAGTAGCAGTTGGTGGAATTATTATAAAAGAGAAAAAAATACTTCTAGTACTGAGACGCGATGAGCCTGACAGAAATAAATGGGCTATACCCGGGGGAAAACTTGAACTAAATGAAACGATTGAAGAAGGCCTGAAACGGGAAATGAAAGAGGAACTTTCCGTGGATATCGAGGTTAGAGAACTGGCCGGCATTTCTGAATTTATTTCATTAAACTTTCATTATATCATAATAGATTATATATGCAATCCTTTAGGTGAAAACATAAAAACCGGTTCAGATGCACTGGATGCTGCATATTTTGATCTGGAAAACCTTGGAAATACCGTAAATGATAGTACAAGAGAATTTATTAAAAAACTGAATAGTTCAGAAAAACCTGTTCATATAATTAATAGAAAATTCTGATTTTTAAAAATATTTAAAAATTAATTTAGAAAGCGTTTTTTGTTCTGTTCAGAGTTTCAGCTATGCCCTTCTCCTGCTCGGAAAATGCACATAACATTGCTTCTATGTCATCGTGACCTTCTGCTTTTGCAGCATTGGCTACGTTTGTGTACTCGGAAACGTGCTGTTCTGTTTCTTCCCTTGCCATATCGTTTACGAGACCATCTATTCCCTCATATTTTATCAGAGTTGAGAATATAGCATTGAAATGCCCCAGTTCAACATTGGCCTTGTCTCTCAGGTCCTTTGCTGTTCTGGAATCACCCATTTTCTCTAAATAACTTGCTGCTGCATTCAGTCTCATGTGATCTTCCGCATTGGCTGTCAAGAGATCTTTAAGACCTGCTTCTGTCTTTTCACCTAACACTGACATTTTAATCAATTAAACAATCATTAAATGTATAAATACTTATCTTTCCCATTTATGATATAATTGTAAGGTTTTAGGGAAATAATGAAAGAGATAGTGTTAACAGTACTAAATTAATTTTAAATCCTATCATAGCATAACATCCTATGCTTATAATTTCAACTATCGGGGAATTGCATGAAAATACAGTAGGATACTCATATGAAGATTTTGTCAACTATATCACTGAACTGAATTCTAAAAGTCTAATAATTACTTACACATCGGAAGAAAATTTCATTAAAAACCCAGAATACTATCGGGAAATCCAACTATTAATGAAGAAATTCACAGTTAACTTCCCTGCAATAAATTACAAAAAATATGACGTACTTCGTACTCAGTTCAAATTTAAAACAGAAAGTGCTGAGGATATAACTAAGAAGAATATTACTGATATCATAGACACTGTTATTGACTCATATCTAACGGGATACTGGAAAAATCCTGAAACGGTAAATTCTGAAATTACAGATAGTATATTTAAGGTAAAAAATAAATTTCTTGAATCAGTAAATTATGATTATGTAGAAAAATACTGGATTCCATTACATGAAGAAATATATAATTATATTGAAAATAAAAAAGATGAATACGATACTGTAATTACTGACGTGGAAAGTGCATTTTTCTATAGAGAAAAAAATTTATAAATAATTATTGAACTATTTTATCTATAAAACTTCCTTTCAAGAGCACTTTTGCCTTACTGACAGTTTTTGGTATGTTTACTGTTTTTACCATTATTATTGCATTGACGTATTTATCAAATATTTCATTGTCTATATTCTGGAATGTAAGTGTATCTATATCTTTAAAGATGATTTTTCTATCGATTTCCTTCAGATCATCACCGGTTATTTCGAGTTCTTTTATATTTTCTATGTACTGAGATGATCCTTCTTTCATACCCTTAACAAAATCATTGGATAAGCGCTTTGCATTTTCAACAGTGCCCATAAATGACCTATAAGCTTCATCTGTAACCTGTCCTATGGTTTTGCCTGTATCATTTGAAATTTTCTGGATTCTCTTATAAAGGTCTGCACTTACACCCTTAATGGATATTGTTTTTCTTACTATCTGTTCATCTTCTTCTGTGCTTTCATTTTCATTATTTTCTTTTGCCATAAATATATATTGTAATCCAGTATATAAGATTACTGGTTTACCATATTTCTAAAGTTTGTCTATAATATCCATTATTTTATCTCCCGGTTTGATTCCGAGTTTTGAGGCATTATCCGTGCATGAATTTACATGGCTATTGAGGACGTCATTTATATCGTTTACCCCGGTTACACGTACTGCAATATCTCCCAGCGAGTTGGCTGCATCTACATTCAGGTAACCACACATAATGTAACCGGTTTCCCCCTTTACAATAATCATCGGCGCCTTTTTACCGAGCTTCTCATTGATATATTCATATTTCTTATTCCCTACTTCTATTTCCTGATTTATCATAATAATACATAACAAGGGCATATAATTAATTTATCAAAAATAATATATTACGGGGTAATACACATATATGGCTTCCAATATCAGAATCACCTTTCTAGGAACTGGAGGATCAATGCCAAAACCAGGAAGGTCTTTACCAGCCGTGGCTGTTCAGGTAGATGATATATTAAACCTATTTGACTGTGGAGAGGGCACGCAGAAACAGTTCATGAAAAGTGGAGTTTCTTTTATGTCACTGAAAAATATATTCATATCACATTTCCATGCAGATCACTTTCTTGGCCTGCCGGGACTACTCAATTCCATGGCATTTTTAGGACGTACGGAAGATTTGAATATATTTGGCCCTTCAGGTGCATCTGAATTTATCAGAAACGCTATGAATCTAGGATATGGAAGAATAACCTACAATATAAATGTCTATACGGTTATTCCCGGCATGGCATTTGACTTCGGCAAATTCTTCATAAAAAGTCTTGCAAATGACCATACAGTGCCATCAATAACATACTCACTGGAGGAAAAAGACCTTGTTAAAATAGATAGGAAGAAGGTTGATAGTATTGGCTTTCCGGTTTACCGCCTGGAGGAATTAAGAAAGGAGGGAAGTGTGAAAATAGACGGCAAAAAATACAAATTAAAGGATGTGGCAGAGGGTATAAAACAGGGCAGGAAAATTGTTTATACCGGTGATACAAGGCCAGTCAGTTCCATGCCCGATTTTGCCAGCAATGCTGATGTGCTCATACATGATACCACAATGGATTCCTCAATGGAGCCCACAGTCAATGAATACGGGCACACATCTTCCAGGCAGGCGGCAGAAATTGCACGTAAAGCATTGGTAAAAAAATTATTTTTATTTCATTACAGTTCAAGATATAATGATCTGGAAGTACTGTTAGAGGATGCCAGATCAGTTTTTCCTGAATCGTATCTGAGTCGTGAACTTCTTGTATGTGATATCAATAAACCTGAGGGAATAGTTAAAATGAACTAATCATGCACCGTATTTTTCGGCCCTGTCAGAATATGACATTATAATAGGCATGATGTCATTGCTGGTGATTTTATAATATCCAGTAGATACGCTGAGTTCATCGAAGCATCTGACATTATCGTTTATTATACCATTTGTTGCAAACATCACTGGAACCGGGTCACCAGTATGGTCACCGTATGAACACGGAGTGCTATGGTCGCCGGTAACAACTATAAGTGTATTATCCAATCTCTCCAGTAATGGTCCTATAACTGAATCAACCTGTTCTATGACATATTTCTTCAATTCAGGTTTTCTGTCATGGCCTGCAATATCTGTACCTTTTATGTTTATCAGGATAAAATCATATTTATCAAGTGCGCTAACAGCAGCAGAAATTATATTTTTATAGTTTGTGTCCACCCTCCCATTCATCCCTTCAACCCTGATATTTGTAAAACCGGCTAGGCCTGCTATTCCTCGAATTAAGGGTGTTCCTGATATGCACGCAGCGTTCATGCCATATTTTTCTTTGAAAGACGGAATCTCCGGTATTTTTCCTGCGCCCCTCAGCATAATTTCATTGGCGGGTAGCTTCCCGATAGAGATTAATTTCTTGTTAAATTCATGATTTTCAAGTATTTTCCTGGATCTGGTAAGAAATTTATTAATAACATCCGCAGTGAACTGCGCATCATGGTCAAGTGCTCTGGCAAATTCTGGTGGGGAATTCACTGAATGTGGATCTGTTTCTGTAATTCTGTCAGAAAGATTTTTACCTCTCATTACAACCGCTGCCCTGTGTTCGACTCCTGATTTAACGATAAATTTTACACCGTCTATTTCAGTTTCCAGATCCGATGAAAGACTGTCTGTATCCTTTACACGACCTGCACGGCGATCTATAATTTTACCATCTTTTACTGTGGCATAGTTTGCCCGGAAGGCGATATCACCGGATTTCAATTCAATTCCCAGGCCAAGTGCCTCGAATGGCCCCCTTCCCGTATAATATTTTATAGGATCATAACCGAGTATAGAAAGATGGGATGTATCCGATCCGGCCCTTATTCCAAATGATACTGGAGACATCAAACCGGTGGTTCCATTGGATGCCAGCCTGTTAAGGTTTGGCCGTCTTGCGGCCTGAAGGGCAGTCTTATTCCCTAATTCCTGATTTGGCCTGTCTCCAAGCCCATCCATAATTAAAAGAATGATATTCTTCATATATTGTTATTATGAAATGCTTTTAAATTTTACTGAAATTTAAATGCTCGAAATGCCAGTGGGTATTCTGCTTCCTTCTTTTTCCGACTGTAAGATATTTTGCTTGAAATCTTCCGGAAACATTTAAATTATTGGTAAATTTTATTATTTCATGCAACTTATATTCATCTACATTCTTTCTGATTAGGGTAATATGCGGAAGAAATCTTTCAGTATCCATGGAATTTAGCTCCAGTGAATGTATAAGCATAGAGTGAAATCTGACCATTTCCGGGGAGGGAATAACCCTGAGAAATACAATGTATGATTTCTTACCGCCTTTTTCCCTTTCGAAATAGCCTGTACCGTCTATTGTAAAGTAAAACGGATAAATAGTTCCACAGATTCTTTTCAATGAAGTAATATCCAGGACTTCTGGATTTTTCAGGTACGCCATGGTTATATGAACACCTTTGCAGCTCAATGAACCTGTATAACCATATATAGACTCCAGATTTCTTTTAATACGTGTAATCCGGTTTCTGATTTTTTCCGGTGGCTTTAATATAAGAGTGTACTGCATTTCAGATAAAATATGTGGATAATGTTCCCAGAGAATCTATTGTTACATCCACCATGTCACCGTTTCCAAGCCATTTTTGTTTTTCCTCTGGCATGCCCATAATAACTCCAGAAGGAGTGCCGGTTGAAATACAGTCTCCAGGCCTCAGGGTGATATATTTTGAAATGTAACTGATCAGTGTACTGACTGGAAATATCATATGTTCTGTTGATGAATTTTGCCTGATAAACATAAAAGGTACAGATATTGCAGGCCATGACAGAAAACCTGAATTGAAGAAATATGT
>JAKAAE010000005.1 GCA_021797225.1 Thermoplasmata archaeon
AAAATAGGAGGGATTATGAAACTTGATGAAATTGTAAGAAGGTAGTGTACCCACAGCACTGAAACAAAAAAAAGCCATGAAATGCCCACTCTGTAATCAACAAAAATAAAATTGATGTAAAGTCACGGTATTCCCTGACAGATGAGGGCGTGAGAATATTTATAGAGCACATCCATTCTAAGAAAAGAAAGAAAGAAATTATTGAAAATTATAAAATGAGATAATTATCGGGTGATAGAGTTGAAAGGATGACCTGCTGATCCGAGGAATACCATTTTACATGGCGCTTCAATACATATACCAATCTACAGGACATGCGGAGAGTCTGCAATGGGGCATCATCAAATACATCACATTGTTTATCAATTATGATAAACAATAATACATAATATTAATATACAGAATCAAAAGCTTTTAAGGATGTTAAAAATACCGTAATTAACCATATAAAAAATTCATTGAAATAATATTTGCACCTTTTTGCAGTTTAAATACTTAAGCGTTTTATTTAAATAAAATCCTGGAAACTCCATGAAGATAGGGCATTTAAATAGAAACACTTTACATTAAACCTTTACTGGATTTGATTCTGTAGCTCATGATATATACTGCCAGTGCCACAAAAATTACTGTTACCCCCATTGCTGTCCACATATACATATAGGATTTAAAATGGTCAACAATAAACCCCGATATTGGAGTACCTACAATGGTTCCAAGGCTTATGATAATAATGCTTACCCCACTGAACATACCAATCATTTCCTTCGGGGCAACTTCTGAAGTTATTGATACGAATACACCATTCCATGAAATGGCTGTTATGCCAATAAAAATGGAAAATAATACAGCCATATAAATTATACCTGAAAAATGTGGGAATGCAATTAATGTTACAGCTGTAACTGCCATAATTACTGAAAATGTCCTGATATGATTGCCGTGAAACATTTTACGGCCAAGCCATGTCCACATAATCCTTCCGGCTATTGCACTGATAAGCACAGTAAACAGGAGAATCTCAGCAGATATTGTCTGGTAATTCTCTGACCTGTAATATACCACATAGTATGTCAGAACTGATTGCTGGACCCATGAAAGGAAAAGCCCGGCACCGCTAACCAGCATCAGATCCCTATTTTTAACTGCCACTCCAAAATCTTTGATATACTGTTTGAAGTTGAATACAGATTGATTGGTAATTTTCCTGAATGGTATAATAAATACAATAGCCACTGCAATTATAAATACAACAAGATATGTATACGAAATGCCTATGTTCAGGGCAATAACAGGAAGAACTATGGCTGAAACAGCTGCACCCATGGGAACACCGGCCTGCTTGATACCCATTCTTGTTAAATGCTCCGGAAAATATTTTGACATAATATGGCTGTTGGTTGCCGGGGTTAGCAGCCCATAACCGAAACCAATAAAGTAAAAACCCGATAGAAGAAATGGATAATTAACCGCCCTGAAGATAATTATAGACCCAGTAGCCATTATTGCAAATGAGATCTTCATGGCATTCCTGTATCCAATTCTATCCACAAATATGCCTGTGAAAAATGACATTGAGGATGACCCTATAAATATAACACTGGTGATCAGTCCGAGCTGTGCTGCAGTAAGTACAAAGTGGTTTTTGATAAAAGGTGCAAGTGGGGAATATGAGGAATCTATCAGATTCCCGAAGGCGATGATAAACATGCTCTGCAGTACAGCCGGTATCTTTTCATTTAATGCTTTCATAGCTATCATTTCATCAAAAATTATTTGCCTGATATGGGATTACATGGTATGGAGATATCCTATAATAAGCTTTATGCTATAAACCTATATTATAAAAAATTCATTTATCGCACTAAAATCATAATAATTATAACGGTATAATTTTAATACTATAAACTAAATATAATGGAAAATGATTAATGTTTAATTTATAGTGTTTGACGTAACTACCTATACCAATTAACCAGCAAACAGAAAACATGTAGAATAGCCATTCATGTTTAATTTTAATATTATGTTTCCGTTAAGAAACAAAAATATATAAATAATGTTTCCTTAAAGAAACATAATGATAAATATGGATGCCGTCAGACGGGCTATATCAGAATTCATAACTATGGATTTACCAGAGTCCATAGATCGTGATATTGATATAGATCTGTCCGTAAATAAAATTACTGTAATAGCAGGTATTCGCAGATCCGGAAAAACCTATGAAATTTTCAATATTATGAAGCATTTGCTGGATATCGGAACACCAAGAGGAAATATATTATACATAAATTTTGAGGATGAACGTTTTATAGGATTTGGTGCCGGGGACTTTGATTATATTATGGATGCGTTTGAACTGTTAAGCGATATAGATAAAAATCATGATATACACATTTTTTTCGATGAAATTCAGAATGTTGCTGACTGGGATCGTGCCATCCGCAGATTGTATGATACAAACAAATATAAAATATTTTTAACAGGTTCGTCATCAAAACTATTGAGCATGGAAATATCAACATCGCTGGCCGGAAGGGATTTAACATATATTATGTATCCATTTTCCTTTAAGGAATTTTTAAGGGCCAAAAAATTTAATCCGGATAAATTGCATGTATATTCTGATGCCGGTAAGTTAAAAAAATATGCTATGGAATATATTTTATATGGTGGATTCCCAGAAATTGCATATATAGACGATACCAGTACCAAAAGAAGGATTATATCATCGTATTATGATACAATTATATTCCGGGATATGTCTGGAAGGTATAATATCTCTGATATAAATGTGTTGAAATTAATAATAGGTTACGCCATAAATTCGTATTCTTCTGAGTTCAGTTCCACAAAATTATATAATTACTTAAAATCTATAAATATAAGCATCAGCAAGAAGACTGTCAGTAATTATATTCAATACGCGGAAAATGCCTTTTTCATTTCCATGAACCTGAAATTTTCAAATAGCTATAAAAAAATGCATCAAACCAGGAAAAAGTTATATTTAATCGATAATAGTTTTTCCCTGCTTTATAAAAAATCAGACGATAATGGCAAATTACTTGAAAATTCAGTGTATATCCAGTTACTGCGCATTAAGGAAATATACAATAATATGGATATTTTTTATTATCGCAATGCCTGTGAAATTGATTTTATCGTTACAGAGGATTATAATCTGTTTATGGCAGTGCAGGCATGCTATGATTTAAATATGAATAACTTTGACAGGGAGGTTAAGCCATTAAAGAAATTCCTTGATAAGTATAATTTAAAAAATGGAATAATTATAACCATGAATGATAATAATATAAACATCGGGGATGAGAGAATAAAAATATTAAACTTTTACCAGTGGATGCTGGGTGATATTACGGGTAAATAATAAAGGATATGATTAAATGTTTTTATGATTTGTCCTGTTTTACCATATGTTTTACCATACCTCTGTATTTGATATATAGATTATTATACATATCATAATCTTCCGGATAATATGCTGTATAACCGGTATCAATACTGATATCACCATGGGAAGCCAGTATGGCAGCCCCATAGGCAGATCCACTATCTTCTTTAACCCTGACAGGCATATTAAAGACACTGGCAATTATCTGATTCCAGAAATTGATTCTTGTGCCGCCACCGGTTAATATTAAATTTTTTCTATGTATATGGCTTTGGGACAATATTATTTTATCCACTTTCAGTTAACGGTATGCAAAACCTTTATTTTAGCTTTACTTCATAAATTTATATAGTGTTCTTATATTTTCCAGTATATGACTGTCTATAAAACTGTTACACAGAAATATACACCATCACAAACCATTACTGAACTACAGAAACAGTTTACTGCAATGACAAATCTGTGCATAACCAGAGCGATAGACAATGATATTACATCAAGGAACAGCCTCTCAGAATTTGTATACAGGGAATTAAGTGAGAATTTTAATGTACCATCATATTACTACATAGCTGCAATAAACAGGGGTACGGGCATTGTTAAGAACTACCGCAAGGCATCCAGAAAAATGGATAAAAAGAAAAAAGATCTTCTAAAGCTTAATAGTAGGATAAGGAAGATTAGAAAGGCAGTGAGAACTACAAGAAAGCATGGTACTAAGAAACATGCTAATGGGCTTCAGAGGTCAATGAAAACACTGTTAAAGAAGAGGGGCAGGGTAAGGTCCGGAAAAATAAAAAAACCGGTGGTCAGAAAACCATTCCTCACATCATATTTTGGATTTAAGATTGAGGGTGGCAATTTAATGGTACCATCAGGGTTCCATAAATATGAAGTAATACCATTAAATTCATACATAATTTCAGGGATAGAGAATGCAACAGTAAGATCATTTACCATTAATTCTACCACACTATCCCTAACTATAGGAATGGAAGTGGAAGAAATTGAATGTAATACAACCATTGGAATAGATAGAAATATAAAGAATATAGCAGTGGGCAATGAGATACATGGAGGATTATATGATATCTCAGATATACCAAAGATAAAGAAAAGGTGTAGAAAGAAGAAATTAAAGAGAAATGACAGGAGAATTGGAAGGATAATAGCAAAGAAGTATGGGGATCGTAGCAGGAATAGAACTGATCAGATTATACACAGTGTATCAAATGATATTGTAAGGGAAGCAGTAGAGAATAGAGAGGCAATAGTACTGGAGAATATAAAGGGATTAAAGGATATTACACACCGTGGAGATTATAGGGGTGCTGATTACCGTTTTATATTCCATAATGCCTTTCCATATGGAAGGTTTCAGAATACTGTAACATATAAGGCAGAATCCAGGGGAATACAGGTTATTGAACTGACAAGGAAAGAAACAGGAGGAACAAGCTCGTCGTGTACGGTATGCGGGTCAGAGACCCAAGTAGTACCAGGACGCTTAGTCTACTGTAATTCATGTGATTCTATATCTGACAGGGATGTTACTGCATATATTGATATTGCATTACGGGGTCGGATAAGGCTAAAACGATCCCAGCTATAGCTAAAAGGCTATCCAGGTGAAGCAATGGTACTGGAATGTTCTGCCTCAAGCGGGTGAACTAATCCAGAAAGTCGATGGATAGAAGGGACCATTGTCCCACAGCCTATGTATATTCATGGAATCATATACATGTCTCAGGCTGAAAGCAACACCCTGCATAATTGATATGATAAGATCATCAATACCAGTATCAGAGGATAAATTATAAAATAAACCACGGATATCCGTGTTCATAATGGGCGACCTCTCACCATTCAGGTATGGCAGAAATAAAACATTAGAAAACCCACCTAAATTTTTTAACCTTGAATACTTAATATTGAATGCTTTCATAAAACAGTCCAGAGAAGATGCTGCAGATTGTGTAACACCCATCCAGTGCCATCTATTTTTTTCAGTATCGCAGAATAGATGTATAGATTTATTTTCTGGTATTTTATACTCATTGATTTTTACAAAGACCACACCGGATGTTCCCAGTGATATGCCGGCATCGTTTAATGTTAAATTATTGCCATATGCTGCCGCTTCCTGATCACCTGCACCGGCAATTACTGGTATGCCATTAAATGATCCATGTATATCCGTTGATTCAAGGACATCTCCGAAAAGCCCATGGTCTATATTTAATCCATTAAAGATTATATTAGACCATTTTCTGGATCTAACGTTAAATAGATATGTACCCGACCCATCGGTGACATCTGTTCCATGCACTTTCGTCATCATGAATTTGAGCCGGTCCTTTGCCACAAAGGCTTTATTCGCATTTTTATATATATTTTTATTATACTTCCTTATCCATAATAGCCGGAGCAATGTAAAATTAGACAGGGGATAATTTCCTGTTTCCCTTATAAGATTTTCAGCGCCGAATTTTCCGGTAAGGTATTTAGAAAATTTGTACGACCGGTTATCCAGCCATAATATTGAATTCATCAGTGGTTTTCCGTTATTTGTTAATACCAGGCTATGCATCTGGCCTGTTATGCCAATGCCATCTATTTTCATATTAATATTTTTATACAGTTTTTTGAAGGTTTTTAACCATAACAATGGGTCCTGCTCAGCATAACCATTGCTGTAATAAATTACAGGATAATTTATAGAATTTTTATAGACCATGCCGTTTTCATTGATTACCACAAATTTCATCGATGTTGTTCCTAAATCTATGCCGAGATAATTCATAATTCCACTATAGTTTTAAGGTATCTTTCATACTCTCTATTCTTCAGGTATAGATCTAAATCATTAATGCCTATATTCTTTTCAAAAAATGGTTTCAACCTGTTTCGATATTTCCTTATAATTTTAATGGACTCATTGAATGTATTACTGTACCTGAATATTCCGTGAACTGTGATTTCATTTGATGTGATATAGAGAGGGTTTAGCCCGGATATACTGCCCATGCCTATTAAAAACAGGTCACCGCCTTTTCCTGTTTTGTTCTGTGCAAATTCGGTGGCCATTCCACTGCATTCAAAAACTGTATCATATTTATCACGAATTTCATCATTTAAAAATGCGGCAAATCCACATTTTATGGCATATTTTATCCTGTCCATGCTTATATCACACAGTGTTACATTTGATCCATGTGCCTCCGCAGAGAATGCCGCCAGTATACCAACAGAACCGGATCCGACAATCAGTACATTGTTTTCCGGCCCAATTTTTGCCTTTCCTGTGGCATATACACCTACAGACATGGGTTCCGCTAAGCTCGCCTCATCAGTTGTTAAACCATCGGCACGGTAAACAAATTCTTCAGGATATATAATATATTCCCTGAGAGAACCGTCTACAGGTGGGGTCGCAAAAAATTTAATATCCGGGCATAGATTGTACCTGCCAGTTTTACAGTATTTACATTTTCCACATGGCAATCCCGGCTCTATTGCAACTATATCACCTTTCCTGATATTATTGCCATCACTTTCAGCTATGCCTGCCGTTTCATGTCCCAGTATCATGGGTTTTTCCAGAACAAAATCACCGATACGGCCATGGAGATAATAATGAATATCAGAACCACAGATGCCCACTGATTTAACCCTTATTTTAATAAAACCCTCAGGTACATTATTTATACCCTCAATATCCTTAATTTTTATAACTCCGGGAGATTCAAGAAAAATGCCTTTCATTACCTGATATTATAGAATTAGTGTTAATTAATTTTTTTATTATAACGGTCTCTTCGCATGTCGAACTTAATATTTTTAAATGATGGATATTATACAGATTCGATCAGATGAAAATGTATAAATTCACATAAAATGCCTATTAAAACTATCCAGATTAATTCACATGCAGAGAATCTGTTATACCAGAAACATTTAATAGTCTTACAACGATTAATCTCTGATTTACATGGAATTCACAGTCTGCAAATCAGAACATAATAAAAAGCCATTCAAGGAGCAGTATTATGAAAAGTTTAAGGTTTCAGGGTACGAGTGCAAAGAAATACACAATTCCAACGTTTCAGATGACAGCATGATTTTCACCATACCAAGGGGTGATTGAGAATGGTTAACCAGGATAAATTTGGACTGGATTTCTGGCTTGGCAAATTTAGGGAATTGGGTTATCCGATCAAGATCCAGGAGTTCCCGTTAACTCTTCTTAAAGAGCAAAAAATACTGCCTCCAAAAACAACTCCAACAAGAGTGCTCAGGTTGTTCAACAATGATTTGCTGGATATAGTTGTCGTGGAAGTATCCAATAAAGAACTTTCACGTGGTAGATGTGTAAGCATCGCACGATC
The DNA here is from genome assembly GCA_021797225.1 of Thermoplasmata archaeon. The sequence goes on from JAKAAE010000005.1 coordinate 7,807, forward strand.
CTGGAAAAAAAATAATCTCCTCAGTCCGATAATTATTCTTACCGATTCTGTTGAATCCTATGTAACTATTATACCGGGAACAGGATTCAACTCTGAGGCTAAAATTCTATATCTTTCTGATGAGTTCTATTATACTGATAACCTCGTAATCCAGTCCATGAGATATACTAATGATAAGGTAGAACTGCTGAAGCTGTATAACAGCAACTTTTTTCCCTACCAGAGTGTCAGGGATGGCTTCTTTTTCAAGTACAGAGATATGTTTCAGGAAATGCTGGGTAAACTCACACCATATCTGGAGAGCCATACCAGGTCGTTCGCACAGAAATTCCTAGGCAGGATGATGTTTCTCTATTTTCTGCAGAAAAAAGGGTGGCTTAAGGGTGACAAGAAGTTCATTAACACCATTAAGAGCTACGACGAACTTAGTTATCTCTATTACAACGGCTTTAATACTGGAAAAATAGAAGGCATACCATTCCTGAATGGATCACTCTTTGACAGGGAAGATTACCTAACCAATGAGAAAGAGTCAGAAATATCCGGAATACTGGATGATACCTTCAAGAAAGCAAGAGAGTTTTTAGACCATTATAACTTTACCGTGGATGAAACTGCTCCTCTTGAAATAGAAGTTAGTATAGATCCCGCCCTGATTGGAACAATTTTCGAAAATCTCCTGCTGGAGAAGGAAAGAGGGGAAAAGGGTACATTTTACACACCAAAAGATGAAATTTCATTCATATGCAGACGTGCACTGACACATTATTTAGGGCTTAAAGACAAATATACTTCTAATAACAAGGAGATGCTTGATGGTATAAAACTGTATCTGGAGGAGCTCAGAAAGAGCAAGGAGATAGATAAAATAAGAGATCTAAAAGAAAAACTTCTAAATGCTAGAGTTGTTGACCCTGCGGTGGGTTCTGGAGGATTTCTTGTAGTTATGATGCAGGAGATCGTTTCTATCATTACAGAAGCTGATTCCATTGCAGGTTGGAATTCTGATCCCTATGAATACAAAAAAGCGTTCCATCAAAATCTTTATGGTTTCGATATAGAGCCCGAGGCTGTTGAGATTGCAAGGCTCAGGCTCTGGCTGTCTATGATTATTGACCAGAAAGTTCCAATACCATTGCCAAACCTTGATTTTAAGATCGTTGATATTCCGGATTCTCTTGAACTTCAAAGTATGCAGAAAAAGATAGAACCTGAAATAGAGGAGGAAAGGGACTATGTTGAAAAGTTAATTGAGCAATACTCCAATGAACACGTTAATGAAAATAAGAAGTCCTTGAAAAATAAAATAGCCCTGCATACAGAAAATCTAAGAAAATATGGCCTGAATCCTGAGGTTATTGAGAGCTACATCGTTAATCCTGCCGATATCGTAGTTATGAATCCCCCTTACGTAAGACAGGAATCCATAAACCCCGAGAGGAAGAAATATTATGTTGATACATACAAGTTAGACAAGAAATCTGATATATACGTTTATTTCTTTCTGAGATCTCTTAGACTCCTGAAACCAAATGGTTTTGTTTCTGTTATTTCATCGGACAAATGGCTTGAAACCTCTTATGGAGAGAAACTTCAGAGCCAGCTGAAAAGCAGGCTGGTGTCTATATATGGTCAGAGAAACAGGTCGTTCGAAGCAGATATAAACACAGTCATAACCGTTTACGGAAATGATATGCAGAGCGGTCCTGTTGACTTCACCTACCTGGAAAACTATGCATCAAAAACCGTTATCCACAGAGTTTCTATGGAAAGGACTGAACTTAAGTCAGGCAAATGGTTCTATCTCCGTGTTCCTGAATCCTTCCTCAAAGATATTATGCCGAAGCTCACCAACAAACTTGGCGATTTTGCCGAGATAAAGCGTGGTTTTACAACAGGTGCCAATGACTTCTTCTACATGAAAGACGTTTCAGCACAGTATGAAACTGACTGCCTTTCTGATCCAAAGAAGTTCGAGGACTGGGGTGTTTTGGCTAAAAATGAAAAAGAATTGAGGGAGCATAGTCTTATCTATATTGAGAATGAAGGCGGAGAAAAGTTTGTTATTGATAAATCTGATACCAAACCACTAGTGAGAACCACAAAAGAGCTGAGTTCCTATGAAATCACGGATGTGAACAAACTTTGCCTTTACACGAAAACTCCGGGAGAGTTTACTAAGAAATATATCCTATGGGGCGAGAACAAGGAGATTACAATCAGAGGCAGAAAAAAACCGGTAATCGGTTACAATAAAGTACCTTCTGTGTCTGGAAGAAAACAATGGTATTCTCTTAATGACCTTGAACCAACAAATATAATCCTGCCCATGTACATTATGGATCGATTCTTTATTCCCAGTTCCAAAGACCCGGTTATTTGTGATAATACATTTTACACTTTTTCGCCTAAAGTAAAAGGTATTCAGAATTATCTGAACTCAACATTTTTTTATATTACAATAGAACTATATTTAAGAAGATTGGGTGGGGGTGTGGGTGAGGTTAAGGTTGACGATTACAATAAAATACCAGTTCCAGATTTAAGAAAATTTGACCTGACACACATAAATGTAGAACTTAATAGGAAAGTAATGAGGTATTTTGAAGAAGTTGGGATGGATGACCGGAAGGCTCTGGACAGAGAAATAGCCAAATGTATTGGAATCAAAGAATTCCAAATTGATGAATTTTACAATGAATTCAAAGAACTTGTAGATGACAGACTGATCAAAGCGGATAGACCACTTAAAAGGAGGGAAGGAGACAATGACTAAGATAATTGACAACAGTAAGGGGACTTTATCATCGGTTTTAAATAAGGAAATATCTCACATTGATGAGGTTGCAATTGCTTCAGCATATTTTAATCTAGCTGGCTACAGGGCAGTGGCTACTGGCTTAAAGAATAAACCTTTGAAGTTACTTTTAGGTCGTGAGCCATCAGAAAGCGTGAAGTTCGAAGAAGAAGTCATAAAAAGGCTTGAAGAGTTTGATGAGGATTTTGCTAGTGAACAGAAGGAGATACTTGGCAATGAGATTATTCAGAACGAGGATAATGGGGATTATTTCTACCTTTTGCAGGAGGCTGTAAAATATTTCGAAAAATCTGATGTGGAGATTAGAAGGGTAAATGGAAGATTCTTTCATGGAAAGGCTTACATGGGGGCACATCCCTCTTTTTCAGATGTAGTAAATGGATTTGCAGCTGTGGGTTCAAGCAATTTCACAAGAGGTGGCTTAGTCAGCAACAGGGAATTAAACATGCTAACCACAGATAGAGAGGGGGTCAACGAACTGATAAGATGGTTCCTGAACCTGTGGAAAGATGACAACTCCGTGGATTTTAAACAGAAATTCCTTGAACTTCTAGAAAATTACATAGTAACACACACTCCCTACGAGGTTCTTGCAAAGGCATTATACGAAGTGTACCGTCCCCAACTTGATGAGGCAAAAACCAACAATCTCATGAAGACATTATTCCCACATCAAGTTCTGTCCACGATACAGGCATCAAGGATTCTGAAAAATTACAATGGAGTAGTAATAGCGGATTCTACAGGTCTTGGAAAAACAAGAGTTGCCATTAATCTTACAGTTATGGCAATAACTGGGGGAAAGAAACCGCTGCTGATTGCACCAAAGAGCGCACTTGATACTGCCTGGCAAGATGAAATGAACAAGACCCATATTTATATAGATTCCACAAGTTCAGAATATCTTTCCCAACATCCTGATGAGGCAATCAAAAAATTCCGGGATAGAGATTTTATCATTGTGGACGAAGCACATTATTTTAGGTCATCTGGCTCAAACAGATACGGTGCTCTGCGGGACCTAATGGCTTCAGGTGAAAAGCAAATTGTTCTTCTTACTGCTACACCAATAAACAACAATCTGATGGATCTCTACTCCCTCCTGTCGTTATACTTAGGAGATGACTCGATCTCAGATATTAGTCAGTCACTCAAGGGGTATTTTTCCGCACAGCAAAAGTACTGGAAAAACGACGAACCAGTGGACATCGATGTAATCCTAAGAAGGTTTGTAGTCAGGACTTCAAGAGAACTGGCCAAGGTACTGAGTGAGGATACCTTAAACTTTCCGGTGAGAAAACTGGATGAAGATAGTCGCAATAAATACGCCACCGGTGTGAATTATGAGAAGATCGATACCTATTTCGACGAATTACGTTTCATTTATTATGACTTTGCAATAGAAAGACTGGGTAAGGAACTAAAACTTCCTGACGGAACGCTCATAGCATCAGCAGTAGAAGCAGGAAAGAAGGAAGCCCTTAAAAAACTGGTCAAGGTTATCATGAGAATCAATTTTTTTAAACGACTGGAAAGTAGCATATATGCCTTCAGGAAAACTATGGAAACCCTTAGAAATTATATTAAAGAATCTAAGGAATATGCCATTTCCAATGGTTATTTTGTGCCTCCCAAGATGAAAGGTGATTTGATGGATATTTACGAGGATGATGATGAATGGGCTCCCCCATCTCCTAGTGAATTATTTTCTGGAAAGAATTCAAAACTCCTAGATAGGTGCAAATTAAGCAATGAAGAGATAAATGACTTTGTTAAAGAGTGCAATAAGGATCTGTCCATTATTGATGCTGTAATAAACGAACTCCCAAAAAATGATGACAAACTGAATCAAGTCATAGACAGGATAAAGGCCATTCCAATAGATGGAAAAAATGGAGTTATTATTTTTACACAATACTTCGCAACGGCTGAATACGTTTATACCAATTTAAAAAAGGAAATTAATGATAATGTAATGCTTACAACGGGTTCCCTGTGCAGGGGCAGGAATGGAAATAAGAAAGAGAAAACTTATGTTGTAAGAGACTTCATGGAAAATGGAGGATATCTGGTTAGCACAGATGTGCTAAGTGAAAGCCAGAACCTTCAGAATGCACAGTATATCGTGAATTACGATTTTCCATGGAATCCAGTAGTGCTTATTCAAAGAGCAGGAAGAATTGACAGAATAGGTTCGAATTATAGCGAAATTTTCCTGATAAATGTTCTACCGCAAAACGGAGATGAAAATAATCCAAAGAGCCTTGCACATTTTCTAACGGTGATGAAGAAACTATACAAGAGAATAGAACTCATTAGTGGAACAATTGGCATCGATTCTACAGCACTCGGTGAAGAAGCATCTCCCAGAGATTTTGGGATACAGGAAGCAATAGCAAAAAACGATCCCAGGATACTGGATCTATTACAGGAAAAGATCCAGCAATTCACAAAGGATCCTATAGAGACATTAGCAGATATTATGAGCAAGAGGGGAGAGAAATGGCTGAAGGAATTGCCTATTGGCATAGGAGCATACAAACATTCTGAAAGAGATGGACTTTTCATCCTTTTTAGGAACAGAAATGACTTCCACTGGGTTCTAAAGTTCTTCGATGGAAATAAAGAAACAGTTCAGAACCCAAACGAAATCATCAACATATTGCTTGAAGGCGAAACTGATAACAGCGGACAAAAAATAGAATATAAGGCATTAATGGGGCATTTCAAAGAAATTAAAGACTGGCTGAAAAACAATATTGAGGAAGAACTGAAAATTCAGACTGTACAGCAGGGGCGTAAAGTTAGGTCCTCGAAACAGGAGGGGGAGATACATACCGCTCTTCAGAATTTAGGTGATGAGGGAATTGCACTTTCTGCTAAATTTAATGTAGCAAGAACTAAACAGACTGTTGTGACCACACTATACAAAGCCTTAAAGGAAGGCAACTTGCTGGAAAAAGCCCGGGAGATACTAAATACAGCTGATTCATCCCAGAATGAAGTTAAAAATAATGTGGCCGATACCAGTGTGGAATTAAAGAGAGTGTGCTGGTGCCTTGTAAAAAAGGAGTTTTAGGTTTTTCAAACTTGAGTTTCGCAGGCAAATTAGTGTAAAACTATCCGTTCGGCCTGTGAATTTGGGAACATTTCGAATATTTTAATGTTCCTTCGGTAGTGCACCAGTGAAGATTCGATCAGGTAGATTTATCTTCATTCTACTGAGCAAATCTGTGATTTTTTTCTATCCACCATGGTGCACGTCAAATAATCAATAAAATATCAAGTGAATTACAGGTTCAAATTAAAAACCACTTGCGAAACTCAAGTTCAAATCCTTAACGATAGAGGTATCCCCTGACTGCCATTTCACCATGAGTTAAAATTGTCAACGCATTAAGAATCTGGAGATATGAAACGACAAACAATGACCTATATAATAATACATAACTATCACAGGGATTCTGTGGGGAGAGTGTTCAAATAGGTAAATGGTGTCTCTGACCTCATGCCTGTGAGGGTGTGGTTAAGGTCACATATAGATGAGTATATAAAAATGTGTTACATTAACTATGCAGTACTCGGCCATCGTAATTCTATCATGGAAAAAACAGTATTTCAGACGCACTTGATATGCTCATGGTAGGCTACAGGTATACCATGAAGATGAAAAGAGAGGTTTCAAAAAAGAAGATAATGGATGTAGCGACCAAAAAGACATAAAAGTTAGGTTGAGTTTATTTATATTAGATATCTGATTATGAAAATTATAATAAATATAACATACATAAACTAATATGAAGGCAGATAGCAACCTAACATGGAACACATGGAAAAAACTGTTCATAAAAGGCAGAACACCGGCAACGTACTTTATCATACCAGTAATTATAATTTTTATTTATTACATGTTCCTCTACAGATTAGATTTACAGTTTATGGTATATTCATTCACCGGTTCTCTGGTATCATATGCAGTTTTAACCGATCAGGTAGCGCATTTATTAACGGTTAACAGTTACGCCGGTTATAAAAATATATCACAGAAACATTATATAATACTATTTTTTAGGTTCAGGGAACACGACCAGTATGGGATGATCATCGTATTTATTATGGCAATTCTATTACGTATATATTTTATAATTCCATTTATTGCCATTGTAATGTATTTAATGTACCGTGCAAGATTTTACCATTAAGAAATATTGATATTAAAAAATAATATAAACCTTGAATAAAATTTAATTTTAATTATATTTTTTAAGTACTGTATTAAAACATATTGTCATCGTCCTTCTCTTTCATTCCATAACTAACAGAATCAGATAATTTGGTGTATGCAACTATTATAAGTATGCCTGGAATTAAGCCATCAAAGAGTAACTCCAGTATTCCAAGTATTAGTGCATTTGATTTTGCTTCCTCAATTTTATCATCTGTAATTTTTTTATATAATAGAAAATAGTTCAGGAATATCCATAAAATGCTGAAAATAAACCCGATGCCCAGTATACCCACACCGAATAAGGAGGGGAAAAACGGTGAGGGTGACGTAACCGTTCCTGCGCCGAAAGAAAATAAAGCGAAGAATAAAAAGAATAGCATGCCTATAACTAAAAATACTGTCTGAATGACTATAGCAGCAGAAATTAAAGATTTCGCTGATGATGAATAACTATCCATTTTACATAATCTAATATATAGTATTTAATTATTCCTATATTATTTAATTATCTCATATATAAAACATATTGAAAAGTATTACCCTGTTATGAAGATAGTTTCTCTATTGGATGAACTGTAATTACGGAAATTAATAATATTTATTATTAATAACAGAATTAATCTCCATGCAATATACAACCTATTTACCTAAAATATTTTATGCAGATTCTGGCAAAAAATATACCCTAAATTCATTAAATTTAAATGAAATATCAAAAAAACCATTGTTTGAAAACTGGCTCCCGGAAGAGAAAATCGATGATGTTAAAAATTATTTGATTAAAACCGGCTTTACAAAACCGGAAATAGCTATTCCAGAGGGCGAAGCATTCGGGCTTAGCAAATTACTGGACAATACATGGGAGTTTCATATACGGGTATTTAACAGTGGTGTGGTACGCAGCCATATAGAAATTAACAGGAAATACTTCCAGCATCTCGGAAATTTAAGGATATTTACAGCATATGAAGCATATGACTTTTATAAATATGTATTCCCGGAATCCTATCTAAAATACGTTCCAGAGAACCAGATCATAAAAAATGTAACAGAAAACTTTAAGGTTTCGTTACCGGAACCAACGGGATTAACACCGTGGAAACCTGTCATATCCGGAATAGTTCTGACTGGCATAACTGTAGCTGGATTACATTTTATCAAAAAATACCTAAAGAAAGAATAGGGGGCGCTTAATAAATATTAAAAAATAAGGATCTGGAATATGATATCTATATAATAATCAAATTTTATTCTTAACCTATTTCCTGTTAAATGACTACACCGGAATTAATGCTTAAAAAGCTACACCCGGAAAAGAATTTCATTTTTTAATACCGGGATTTATAGGGGAGACCTCAAGCCTATGGCGATCATTAACCGTTATTTCTTTTGCAAGAAAATTGATAGGGACTCATAATCTTCCTGCTTCTTTTGAAAGAATTAGTGTAATGAGGCCTACATAACACGCAAATTTGAATTAGAAATCCCATGAATTTGTTGGTCCGCAGTGCATATAGGCGTCAAATTTCCAACGCCAAATGATCGCCATAGACCTCAAGCATGAGTTTTATATACAACCTGATGTTAAATAATTTACCTGTGCAGTTATGTCTATATTTACCATGTTTTTTCAGACTAATCCCTATAAATTATTAAATAATTTTTTTCAATGTCGTTTAAATCCATTGCTATAATATTTTTATCCAGTAATTTAACATCGAAATCAAAACCGGACCTGGAGAAAATGGCGTATGTTATTTTGCTATTTTGATATTTTTTTAAGAGTTCACCGGACTTATATTTTAGATTCTCTATAAATTTTTTACTTACCCTTTTATTTGTCCATTTACATTCTGCAAACAGTACCTCATTTCTTATATTTGAATACGCAACAATATCAATCTCTTCAGTATTTTTACCCCTGTTACTGCCGATTTTCCCCCACCATCTTGATATATTGTTAAATGATTTACCTAAAATACCATCCATAATTAGCTCTCTCATTAAATATTTAAACTGTTCACCTGCAAATTTTGAAAAATTATTATCTATCTTTTTTAAAACATCCGAATAATTGGAGTTCTCAATATCATTTTTATTTGGCAGTATATATTTAAACCAGAATTTTAAATAGCTGTCATTAATATAATATAACCTCTTTCTAAATTTTTCTGTTTCACCAAATGGTATTTCATAGGATATCAATTCTAATGATAATAAAACGTCAATATATTTAGAAACCATACTCTTATCCATATCTGTATATGAATTTATCTCACCTACAGTATGATAACCATCTGCGATTGACCTTAAAATAAGCATATAATTTCTTGTTTCCCTTAATTCTATTCTCAATAAAAACTCTGCCTCTTCGTACAGTGGTGATCCTTTATAAATTATATTATTTAATATATTTTCATTAAATGTTAATTTATCATTAATTTTTAACAGGTATTCCGGAATTCCACCCAGTATAAAATATATTTTACATAAATCCTCAAAATTATAATTTACAAAGTCCTTTATATACCTAAATTTTATGGGCTTTAATTTAATCTGCCCTGTTCTTCTTCCATATAACGGTGATCTGTATGATAAAACATTGTTTTCCATCATTGTTATTGAAGACCCTGATAAAATAAGCACAATATTCGTATTTTTTAATAATACATCATATATCTTCTGGAATATTGATGGAATTGATTTATTTCCCTCAATAAGATGCGGGAATTCATCTATTGCTATTATTAATTTATTTTTACTGGCTTTTTCCCTAAATGCAACATTGTTTATTAACATTGAAAATAATGAGTAAAAATCACGGTAGATGCCATTATTTATGCTTTTATCATTTAAAAAATTTGAAATTATTCTCTGAAAATCCTGTATGTTTTGTTTATCGCCCTCATTGGTTGCAAGAAAATATATGCCCCTTTTATCAATAAATCTATTTACTAATTCTGTTTTTCCAATTCTCCGCCTTCCATATATTATAAAAAGAGAACTACCAGTCCTTGAATAATCGTCATTTAGTATTTTCAGCTCTTCTTTACGATCTACAAATTTTTGTTGAGACATAAGTATAATACTTTATACTCAACTAAAATATATTTTTTTCTAATTTGTCCCTAAATTATATTTATATAAGGTTTAAGAATAATAATATAGCAGGGAGTGGTAATAAAGATAACTGGCTTAACTTAATATTACAATAATACATCCTGTTATTGCAGTAATAAATGCCAATCGTTTATTAATCAGATAATTAGATTAAATTACAGCAAACAATTTTTGAATGCCACACAAATAAAGTTCAAGAAAAATTATATATAATCAGCAATTAACCCTTTTATGGATGCAGATTATATTATATCAATGAGAAGGTATCTCCACAAAAACCCTGAGTTGAGTTTTCACGAATATAAAACGGCCGACAGGATAGAGGAGGAATTGAAGGGCATGGGTTTGAAACCAGAAAGGATAACAGAAACTGGAATTATATGTGATATTAATGGCAGCAGTAAAGGAAATACAGTTGCACTGCGTGCCGATATTGATGCACTGCCAGTAAATGAGAATTCTGGTGATGAATTTGCATCAAAAAATAACGGTGTTATGCATGCGTGCGGCCATGATGCACATACTGCAATGTTACTGGGCATTGCAAAGTATTTATCAGGCCATAAAAGTTTTAAGGGAAAGATACGCCTGATTTTTCAACCAGCAGAGGAAACACCACCAGGAGGTGCTATTGAGATGATAAAAAACGGTGCACTGAATGATGTTAATTATATTATTGGCCAGCATCTTCTTTCGACCTTAAAGGCAGGTACTGTAGGTATCAGCTATGAATATGGAGCAGCCATGGCTGACCAGTTCAGCATTAAAATATCAGGTCCCGGAGGCCATGCATCAAGGCCGGATGAGAGTTCTGATATAATCTACGTTGCATCACTTTTTATTGTTTCAGCCCAGTCAATCATTTCAAGGATGATTGACCAGACAAAGCCATCGGTATTGACCTTTGGTACCCTTAATGGTGGTGACCGTTTCAATATTATTGCATCCACAGTAGAAATCACAGGAACAGTTAGGGCATATAACAGGGAGATCCGTGATAAAATAAAAGATAACCTAAAAAGCATGTTAGACCACCTCTGCAATATTTATGGATCAGAGTATGAGTTTGAATATGTGGAAGGATATCCGGCGCTCTTAAATGACCGGAATGTTGCTAAGGTTATAAATAAAATTGCTATAGATGTGGCAGGTAGTGAAAATGTGGTGTATCCGGACCCATCAATGGGTGGTGAGGATTTTTCAAGATACCTGGAAAAGGTGCCAGGTGCATTTTATAGACTGGGCGTGGGCAATAAGGAAAAAGGTATCGATGCTCCCCAGCACAGTTCAAGATATAGAATAGATGAATCTGCATTAACAACAGGTGCCAGTGTTATGTTATTATCTGCAATGTATCTGCTTGAACACGGTACGGAAATATAATTATCCTATTTTTTTGCAATACAGAAGAAATCTCCAATTTACTTAACAGGACGGACCCCTGATTTATTTATAATTTTTTTCATGGTGCATTATTAAAAACAACATACATCATTTTGGCACTCCTTTATTTATATATTTAAATTTTCTATGCGTGTTTAATATATAATTAATAGTAAAATTGTGCAAAATACTTAAATATAAATGTATATTATATATTATTATGGCCGAAAATCTACCATTTGATGAGGATATTAATGTTGGATTATCCAGGTATTCTGATGATTATAAAATGTCATTAAATGACCCGGATAATTTCTGGGAAGAAAAATCTAAAATAATAGACTGGCTTAAACCGTTTGATAAGGTTCTTGATGATTCTAAAAAACCTTTTTATAAATGGTTTATAAATGGAAAAACAAATTTATCATACAATTGCCTGGACAGGCATATAAAAGACGGGAAAAGAAATAAGATGGCTATTATATGGATTTCCGAAAAAGGAAAAGAGAAGTCAATAACATACTTTGGCCTATACAGAAGGGTCAATGCATTTGCCAGGGGATTGTTAAATATGGGAATCAAAAAAGGTGACAGGGTAACTATATATCTGCCCATGATCCTGGAAGCACCTATAGCAATGTTAGCATGTGCCAGGATCGGTGCAGTATTTAATGTTGTGTTTTCCGGTTTCGGTGCAGAAGCACTGGCCCAGAGAATAAATGATTCTAATTCAAAAACTGTAATAACCGCTGATGGAGGTTACAGGAGGGGGAAGGTAATTGAATTAAAGAATATAGTGGATAAGGCCATAGATTTAAGCAATGGTATTGACAATGTAATAGTGGTAAAAAATGTAAACAATAAAATCAATATGGATCAGGAACGTGATTATTATTACAGTGATATTATTGATAACGGCTATACCATGCCGGAAGAAATGGATTCAAATGACCCGTTATTTATGCTGTATACATCTGGAACAACCGGAAATCCAAAAGGTATACTGCACAGCACAGGGGGATACATGGTCTGGGTAGCCAATACATTACGCTGGACATTTAACCCGGATAACATGGACATATACTGGTGCAATGCAGATATTGGCTGGATTACAGGCCACAGTTATGCTATATTCGGTCCGTTGATGCTTGGATTAACATCGATTATGTATGAAGGTCCCGTTGATTATCCCTATGCAGATATAGTCTGGGGAATTATTGAAAAATTCGGTGTTAGTATACTATATACATCACCTACAGCAATAAGATTACTGATGAAATATGGCGAGAAATATCCAGAGGGCCATGATTTATCATCATTACGTTTACTTGGGACAGCGGGTGAACCTATTAATCCACCGGCATGGCACTGGTATTATGAGGTTATAGGTAAGAGCAGATGCCCTGTAATAGATACATACTGGCAGACAGAAACATCCGGGCCAATGATATCACCATTATCGTATTATGGAATATATAAACTGAAACCGGGTTCTGCCACATTTCCATTGCCTGGAATCGATATGGAAATATTAGATGGAAGCGGCAATGCGGTAAAAAACAATGAAAAGGGATACATTGTTGTTAAAAAACCATGGCCGGGATTAATGTTAACTGTAAATAATGATGATAAAAGGTATGTAGAAACATACTTCTCCAAATTTAAAAATAAATATTTAATGGGGGATTATGCAATAAAAGATGATGATGGATATTACTGGCTTTTGGGCAGATCTGATGAAGTTTTAAATGTATCCGGCCATAGAATAGGAACAGTTGAAATAGAGGATGGACTGGTATCAATGAATGAAATTAATGAGTCTGCCGTGTTCGGAAAACCTGACAAAATCAGGGGCGATGCCATAATAGCATTTGTGACGCTAAAAAATGGATACAGCAAATCGCCGGAACTTATAAATAGTATTAAAATGAAGATGCGGAATGAGCTTGGATCCCTCATGGTTCCAGAAGAATTCTATATAGTTAATTCACTGCCAAAGACCAGGTCAGGAAAAATCATGAGGAGGGTCATAAGGGATATATATTTAAACAATGAATTGAAAGATATATCAACACTGGAAAATCCGGATTCATTAAACGAGATCAAAAATTCGAAAATAGTAGAATAATATGTATCAACATGGGAAAGAGTAATCTATTATTACAGTTATACAGGAAAGTATATAGCATTATCCAGTGAATGATATTCCCGTAGCAACATCATCTATGGCATATTGGAAAATGGAGGTAGATTAAACGTTAAAGAACAGGAGGAACTATTCTGGATGATAGAAATTATAGTGCCTGATACTATGGAAATTTAGGAGTTTATGACTATTTTCTCAGGTATGCATCATCTTTATTTATCCAGTCTTTCCTTACTGGGCTGAATATATCTACGTCAACTGTATCTTCCATTGCTATTGCCTCATGTTTTACATTTGATGGAATAATTAAGGACTCACCCTCCTTTACATATATATCCTTATCATTAATTTTAAATTTTAACATGCCTTTCATTATCCATGTTATCTGTTCGCTTTCATGGTTATGTTCCGGTACAACAGTTCCCTTTTTCATCTCTAATCTTGCCAGCAGTATATTTTCCCCATATATCATCTGTCGTGTAAGGGTATCCGATAATTTTTCCTTTTTAACATAATCCCAGTTAAATTTCCCAACGTTTGTCATAATATGCCAATTTATATTAATATAAAAACATTATTGTTAGAAACATTTGTTAAATTGCATTAAATAAATATATTAACATAATTGATATATTTGGTTATGATGTCACTTAAAAATAAAAATATAATAGTATGTGCCGGTAGCAGTGGCATAGGCAGGGGAGTTGTAACAGTTTTATCAAAATATAATGCTAATATTACAACATTTTCAAGGAATATTGAAAAATTAAATTTATTGAAAAAATACATAAAAGAAGAGACAAATAATGATATAAATACAGTAAAAGCAGATTTATCAAAAAAAGAGGATATTATAAACGTTGTAAAATCACACCATGATGAATATGGTGATATAGATGCCCTTGTTATGAATTATGGTGACCCAAAAGTTGATAATTTTTTAAAACTTGATATGGATGACTGGGATTATAATATAGATATGATGCTAAAATCAACAATATTATTAACAAAGTTTGCAGCAGATGACATGATAAAGAAAAACGATGGAAGAATAATATATATAACATCTATGACAACAAAGAATCCATTAAAAGACTTTGCAATATCAAATACATTAAGATCGGGAATAGTTGCTCTGGGCAAAACATTATCTATTGAGCTGGCACCACATAATATAACCGTAAATTCAATTTCACAGGGATATTTTTATACAGACAGGTTAAAGAATATAATAAGTAAAAGGTCGGAGGAATTAAATAAAAGCTATGATGAGATTATGGATAATATAAAATCTGAAATACCCATGAATAGGTTTGGAAAACCCGAGGAAATAGGAAATCTGGTTGCATTTCTTGCATCTGATTTATCATCGTATATAACCGGTGATAACATACAGATAGATGGCGGGGCAGTAAAATCAATATAATGTTATATTTCTACACCATTTAAATTATATTAAATATTATTCAACTGCCACCACACGTGCCATGGATCCACTTCCACCGTAGATTTTCAGTGGTAATGCGATAACTGTATATTCCTTACTGGTTTCAAGTTTATCCAGGTTTGTTAAATCCTCTATAAAAATTATATTTTTTGCAAGCAGAGCCTTGTGTACCCTGAAATCCTCATGGTTATAGGGATCTATGCCCAGTGAGTCTATTCCGATAACCCTTGGATGGTGATCTATCAAAAAATCAACAGTATCATCTGATAATCCTGGGAAATCATACTGGAATTCCTTTGTAAATCCACGTTTCTTATCCCAGCCCGTGTTTATCAGTATAATTTTATCATCATATTCTTTCTTCCATACCTTTTTTAAGGCATTTAATTTTATTTCTGTACCGTTAATTTCAGGTCTTATGCAGTATCCCGGACCGATAATATTTTCCAGTGGTATTTTGTCAACAGTCATTCCATTATCTATCATGTGGTAAGGTGCATCCATATGTGTTCCTGTATGTGTTACAGCTCCAAATTTTTCAACAGTGTAACCGTCCCTGGCAAGAATGCCAACGGGATCAATTCTTACCAATGGATTTGTTGGCCAGCATGGCATATTTGGTTTTAATTCAACTGATAGGTCAAAATATTTTTTCATATTCATATTTAACTGATAATACGATAATATTTATAATTAACCCGGCATAATATGTAAATTTACCCTTAAATTATTACTGGATTCAATATATACATTTAATAATTCAACTATTGAAAATCCCGTTCTAATTTTAACGCCATGCCTGCACAGCATGGTATACCACAATAATATTAACACTTACTGCCACACGTATTTTTCATCATAATACTGAAAAATTATAGATGTATTTCGGTGTAATAATTACCGGCACCCTAATATTCTACCGGCATAAATGGTTGTCAAAACATTTTTTATTCGACCAGTGATGTTAAGATTTTCCTTTCGGCATTTCTCAGGTGGAATAGGACGGTGGGTTTTGAAAGGCTAAATTCCTTCGATATATTATCAAGGCTATAGTTTCTTGGCCATTCAAAATAACCATTGTATATTGCTTCCTTCAGTATTCTTTTTTCAATTTCGGTTATATTGTACATTTTCATTATTGAGTACAGTCTTTTTGTTACATCAAAAATACCTTCCCCTGAATTTATTTTTATATATTCACTTGAAATAATACTGTTTTTATTTTTTATTTTATCTAAAATATTATCATACGATATTTTATCGTATATTAACATAAAATAATTTTCATGCCCATTGAATGAAAAGAAAGGGAATAATGGTATTGCGTTGTTTGAGAAAATTGTTGACATTATAGAGTGCCCGCGTTTAATACCATTAAATGTATTAAAATTTTTGCCATTCATGATATTTATTTTTGTGAAATCATCCCTATATAAACTTTTAAAGTCATTATCACCATAGAAATACCCAAAAACTGAGTTCATACCATCTGATGAGGGTCCTACATATGAAATTATTAATTTTGAATCGTTATTCTTTGTTGATCCTGAAAAACTACATTTACCATTTAATTTAACACTCATTATATACATTGATATCTCAGTATTTAATAATATATTAAATTGTTGCTTTAAGTGAATTTATCCCTTCATCTGATATGATTTCAGTATTTAATAGTATATTAAATTATTGCAAATATTATTAATTAATTTATAAAGTTGCATTTAAATAGTGAAATAATCTAATATGTTATATCATATTTTAATATAGATATTAACAATCTAAAAGTATGATTATGGATGATACATTAAGGGAGGGGATGCAGGCACCCGGACTTGCATTCTCATTAAATGAAAGGGAAAAACTGGCAGAACTGCTGCATAATTCTGGAATAAAAAAGGCGATGGTTTCATATCCTGCCGCACATAAATCCGAAATAGAAAGCACAGAATTAATAATAAAAAAGCATTATTTTGATGAGGTTTATGCACTTGGCAGGACATTAAAAAGTGATATAGACCTAATTGATAGTACCGGTGCAAATATATCGCTGCATTTGCCATTTCATATAGATAATATGAAAAATATAGGTGATAATATAAAATATGCATCGGAAAAGAATAAAAAACTTGAGGTTGCACTGGTAGATATTGACCAGTATAGCATTGATGAATTAATTAAAATTGCAGGGATAATAGACAGTTCAGGTGCAGATGTGATACAGATTCCGGATACAAAGGGAATAACTAACCCGGAGAATTATGGAAAAATAATATCAGATATAAAAAATTCAGTAAAGGCTGAGATAGAAATACACTGCCATAATGATTACGGATATTCAATTGCAAATGCAATAGAGGGAATAAAATCAGGTGCAGATTATGTTGATACAACAATTTTTGGAATCGGGGAACGTAATGGCATAAGCGATTCAATGGTTATCTCAAATTTTTTAAACATGCATAATATTGAAAAAATAGATGTGCATAATTTAATGAAGGCATATAATTATCTGTTTGAACTTATTATTTCAAAGGCAGGCATTAATTTTTTTGTGAATAATTATCCATTTTATGGGAAAAATTCGGCAGTTCATACTGCTGGAACACATGTATCATTTAATGAAATATTTAAGGGAAATGATTACTCAGTAAATGTTTATACCGGCAAATCAATGGTAAGAAAGATACTTGAAAATAATGGAATTAAGGTCGATGAGGATAAGTTAATTAATATAGTTAATAAAATAAAGGACATATCTGCAGATACTGGTCTAACCGTTAAAGTGGATGAAATAATTAAAATCGCAGGTGAATATCAATGAAAAGAGTTATTGAAATAGGGAATATTGTTGCTGGCCCAACAGCGGGTTTAATACTTTCAGATCTCGGCTATGAGGTAATAAAAATAGAAAAACCATTAACCGGTGATATCTCAAGAAATATTTCGGCAAACAGTTCCGGTATATTTCCATATTTTAATAGAAATAAAAAAAGCGTTACACTGGATATAAAAAATAGTGAGGGCAAAAAACTGTTAAGGGAACTTATAAAGACTTCAGATATTATAATTGAAAATTTTGGCCCTAATGTAATGGATAACCTTGGTTTTTCATATAATGATGTTAAAAAGATAAATAAAAACATAATATATTTATCAATAAAGGGCTATATGGATGGACCGTATGAAGACAGGAAATCCCTTGATTTCCCGGCCGAAATTGAATCTGGCATTGCATATATGTCCGGTTTGACGGATAAACCCATGAGGATAGGGTCTTCAGCAATAGACATGGTTGCAGCAATGTTAGGTGTAATAAAAATATTGGACATTGAAACAGGGAATAATGGGGGTTTCATAAAAATAGGGTTATTTGAAACTGCAATGTTTCTGACCGGCCAGCATATAGCAACTTACCAGATAGAGGGAAAGGAGTTGAAGCCATTAAATGAGGAAAATTTTGCATGGGGTGTTTATGATTTTTTTAAAACGTACGATAATAAAAATATATTTATTGCAATTGCAACAGATAATCAATGGTTAACATTCTGCAATGCCTTTGAATTTGATTACGGCAAAAAGGATAAATTTGCAACAAATGAAAAAAGGCATATCAATAGAAATATGCTTATACCAGAAATACAGAGGGCAATTATAAATATAAAATCTGATGATTTAATATCTAAATTGAGGAGATATAATATAAGCTATGGTATGTTAAATAAACCATGGGACCTGTTAAAAAATGAGCATGCAATGAAATATATGGTGCCTTTAAAATATAAAAATAAAATGTTATATGTCCCTGCAATGCCCTTCTATAATGGAGCCAGCAATTCTATTCCAGAACTTGGGGAAAACAGCTATGATATTCTATCTTCACTTGGTTATTCAATGGATGAAATTGATCTAATGAGGAAAAATAATATAATATAATTATCTAATATGTTAGAATAATGTTTTTTATACTAAAGTACATTAAATAGCTATGCAGAATAAACCTTATAATGGTAGTGTATCGGATAGGCTTGAAAGATTGCCATGGAGTGGAGTCCAGAGAGACTTTTTATTCATGGTGGCAGGCGGTGAATGGGTAGAGACGCTTATGCTATTGGGCAACGGAGCTATTCTGGCACTGATGGTCTCGGTTTTAAATTTTGGTTCGGTTGTGGGAACACTGGTTATACCAACAGCGTTTTTCCTTGGTGAATTTACCGGAAGTGTGTTTTTCGGATGGCTGGCTGATAGAAAGGGCAGAAAATTTGTGTTCCTGTATAACCTTCTTGTGTTTTCTACAGGCATGATTGTTGCAGGTTTAATGTCACAGTATATACTTATAGCAATGTTTGTTTTTATGGGAGGCATAGGTGTCGGTGGTGAATTCCCGTTAGTTGACTCATATACCACCGAAATGATGCCAAGCAAGGTAAGGGGAAACAGGCTTGCACTGGTTTATACAATAGCCGTTACTGCAGGGCCACTGATAGCTTTTCTAGTGTCATGACCTATTAATTATGTTGTATAGTATTTAGAAAGTTTAAGATCAGCTTTTTCTCTTGTAAAGGTCCACTTTATCTTCGCTTTTTTCTTATTCCTTCTTTTCTGCCATGCCATAACATTATTTTCAAGATCTTTATAGGATCTAAATCTTCTCTCTGTACATTCTATATCCATCGCATTGATCTCAATCTCTGCAATGTCAAGCCAGCTTGCATGTTTCGGCGTATGATGGAATTCAAGCCGTGAAAGCATTCGTTTTCCCTCCTCTTCACCAAAGGTCTCTATAATAGACTTTGGGAAATGTGTATTCAGGTTGTCCATCACGAATGTGAGTTTTCTTGCCTTTGGATAACTGTCAAGTATATCCTTAACAAACAGGGCAAAATCCTTTTTTGTCCTTCTCCTTGTAACCTTTGCAATCCTCTTGCCCCTACTGGGTTCCACTGCAATGAATATGTTTGCAGTGCCTTTTCTTACATATTCATAATCATATCTTTCAGGAGAACCCTTTTTCATAGGTATGGGTCTTCTCTTTTCAGAGATGATCTGCTTTGGCTTCTCGTCTATGGCAATGACATGAACCTGCCTGTTCTTATTTGCATAAAGATCAAGGATATCATACATCCTTTTTCTGTATTCTCCATCTACTGTCTGTACACACCACATCCTTCTCTTCCATGGTTTGGTTTCGTTTTTTTTAGAATCATGCGTACAACCTCCCTGTTTATTCCCTCAAGACCCGGTCTTTTCCTGAGCTCTTCTGCAATAAGGCGTACTGTCCATCTCTTTCTTCCCTCAGGTGGGGATAAACATGCAAGTGCTATGACCTCTGCTTTAACCTTCTCACTGTACTTCGATGGCTGGCCTGGCCTTGGTGCATCATATATGGCCCTTTCCAGCCCACCCTTAATGAAACGCTTCTTCACCCTCAGTACTGTGTCCCTGTTTATGTGCAGGAGTCCTGCAATCTCATCATTATCTTTACCAGAATATGCAAACAGGAGAATCTGTGCCCTGGTAACCTCCCTTACAGCCCTCATTCCCTTTCTTACAATAGCCTTCAGTTCTGACTCTGACTTGGAGTCCATTTTAAGTTCAATTCTCTTCATAAAGAACATATGCAGAAGTAATAGATAAATATAACGTATAATTAATAGGTCATGACACTAGCCTTTGAGGCCACACACATAACATCGGCGTACTATTCATGGCGTATACTTTTCTGGTTCATGGGCATAATCGGTATCTGTGTATGGGCGGTAAGGACAAAATTAAAGGAATCTCCGAGATGGCTTGAAGTAAGAGGCGATTATAAAAAAGCAGATGAAATAACCACAGAATGGGAGAATAAAACAATGGAGGATCTGAAATTAAAATCACTGCCACCCGTAACAACTGAAACATCGGTAAATGAAAACAAAAGCAAATTTAAGGATATATTCGAACCCGATCTGAGGGAAAAGACAACAATGATGCTGATATTTCAGTTCTTCCAGTCCGGGATATTTTATGGGTTCACAACACTGGCACCCACCTTCCTTATATTAAAAGGATTTGACATAGCAAAAACACTTGAATTTACCTTCCTTATATTTGGTGGTTTCTTCTTTGGATCTGTTTTCAGCCTGTTTATAATAGATAAAATAGAAAGGAAATGGGGAATAATTCTTACATCTATACTTGCAGGGATATTTGGAACGCTGTTTGGCCTGGCAAATAATGTTTATTTAATAGTAATATTCGGATTTATCACAACGTTCATACTGTGGAACTTCTCGAATTTCTTCCATGCATACCAGGCAGAAATATTTCCCACAAGGGTAAGGCCAACAGCTGCTGGTACAGTATATTCTGTGAGCAGGGTTTCTACTTCGATCCTTGTTCTGTTTATTACGGTTTTGATATTACCACATGGTGTTCTGGCAAGCTTTGCAGTTATATGGGTGTTTATAGCAATTGTTGTTCTTGACCTTGCCATAATGGGTCCAAAAGCCACAAGGGAACAGGTAGAGGCAATATCGGAGTAACTGAAAATTTTATATATTTAATTTTTTATTGAAGATAAATAAAAATTATTTTAATTTAAGTTTTGGGACAATATTATTTCACCGGTATATCCCTGTAATCCATAATCAGATCTGGTTTAGTACGTTTCAGGTAACTGTACTGGCGTAGATTGTGCACATTTATCTTCAGTGTTTCCTCTGTCTTTT
>JAKAAE010000067.1 GCA_021797225.1 Thermoplasmata archaeon
TTGAAAAATTTTTATTAACTAAAAATATAAATTCTAAATTAAAAAAATATTTTTATTTCTGTCCTGCTGAGGCTGTTGTTTCCTCTTCGGTTATATACTGTGTACCAGAGTCTATTATATCCCTTATTTCATCTGTCTTGAATCCAGATTTTATGGATATCACATAGAACATTATTGCTACCAGTATTACCACCACGAAATCCAGTGGATATGGAAGGGTGTTTGTTCCTCCATAGTCACCTTCTCCAAGATAGGAAAGAAGTGTAAGCACCAGTATGAATGCTGGTACCCACCATCCTGCCTTTATATTCTCTTTGGTGAATACATTCTCGACCTTATGTGATGCCAGTATTATAAGGTAAATGACTATTCCAAGGAATATGGCTATAGCCAGGTACGGTATTGTTGGCCATCCTGACCAGTAAACAATAAGGGTAGCACCGACAAATGCTATGGGTGCGAGTACTTTTGCATATGGAAGTTTGAAGGGCCTTTTGAGTTCATCTGCTTCCTTCCTGAATACCATCAGTGCTGATCCTCCCACTATATATGTGAATGCTGTTGCGCCGGTTATAAGGCTTACCAGTGCGTACCAGCTGGGGAACGGTGCCAGGAATATCAATCCGATTATCACTGATATTATAATGGGCAGTACCGGAACTCTTGTCTTCTTGCTAACATAGGAAAGCTGCTTCGGGAAGTATCCTATTTCCGCAAGTCCGAACAGTGTTCTTGTGGATGTTCCTGCATATACATTAAGCGTTCCGGCGGGTGATACGTAAGCATCTGCGTATAATACGTATGTCAGTACAACAAGAGCTAAAATCCCCGAGGTTTTTGCAACAAATGCAAATGGGGCAGCTACTATGCCTGATGCGTAGGCAGTTGGGGTGCTTGATGCAAGACCATACCATCCACCCGCGGCAGCCAGTTTTGCCGGATTAAGGGCACCGATGAATACTACCTGCAGTAAAACGTATACTACAATTCCGGTCAACACTGAGAATACAGTTGCCCTCGGTATTGATTTCTGCGGGGTTTTTGCCTCGCCTCCATAATCCAGCGCCTGCCTGAACCCTAGGAATGAGAACACTATACCGTCGGTTGATACAGCTTCAAATATAGTTGCACTGTTATTGTTGGGTAGGAAGCCACCAAGAGCCGGGCTTGTAAAGTTTGGAGTATGGAATACTAGAAATGCGAGCATAACTATGGTTATTGATGGAATAATTAATTTCCACCATGTCATAGCTGTATTTGTCTTTCCCATGATTCTTACACCGGCATAGTTCAATGCGAAGAAAGCAACTATGAGTATCCCTGCCAGAACTATTCCGAGACCTGTCAGCAGTGCTACAGTAGAGGAAGGATCAAGTGGGTTGGGCGCACTGTAAGATAGACCTGGTACATAAGAACTTGCATAGGTTATTACAGCCTCGGCTTCTACAGCCGGAACAGAAACGGCGGATAGAAAATATGTCCAGCCGAAGAACAAACCGGCAACTCCACCGTGGGAATAATGACCGTACCTGCTAATTGCACCGGTTCTCGGTATCATACCACCAAGCTCTGCATAAACCAAAGCTATGAATAAAACCAGGACACCACCAATTATCCATGATAGTATTGCGGCAGGTCCGGTTGTTGCCGCGGAAGCTGCGGCCGCAAACAGCCAGCCAGACCCTATTATACCACCAAGACTCAAGAAATAAAGATCCCATGTGGTGAGAGCTTTCTTTAATTTTCTGTCCTGACTTTTACTATTAGCTATAACATCTTTTTCTGATTCAAAATCAGCCATATGTGAAGATATAACAGTTATATTTAAATTTTACTCAATTAATATGGATAATATACTCATTACAGTACGGAATTAGAGTAATTTTGGATGATATATCTTCAACTTTACTATCTAAAAACCTGTTTAAAATTGATTATATTTATATCAGTGGATATGATTATGTATTATAGATATGGTTGCTAAAGAAGAAGATAATGGAGAAAATATTACGAGGGTAATTACACCCAACAAGAGAAAGGGAGAAATTTATGGAATAGTGGAGAAATTATCCGGAGCCTCAAGACTAACGGTTATGTGTGAAGATGGCTCAACCAGGAATTGTAGAATACCGGGCAAAATGAAAAAAAGGATGTGGATCAGGGAAGGTGATCTTGTTATTGTAAAACCATGGGATTTCCAGGATGAAAAGGGTGATGTGGTTTACAGATATACCAGAACCCAGGCAATGTACCTGAGCAGAAACAGGATGTTGCCGGAAATAATAGATGTCTTCAATGAACGATAAAAGTGCACTGAAGCAATTAATTGAATCGGATGAATTTTCTAACAGACTTAATCTTGACAGGAAAACCTATGGCCTTGTATTTGATAGAAGAACATTGAATGCAATTTATGAAGTTATAAAAAAATATGATATAGATTATATAAATTTCCCAATATCCAGTGGAAAAGAATCGCTCATATTCAATATAGTGCTCAGGAATGGAGAGACCAGAGCATTGAAAATATATAAAATGTCTACATTGAAATTTTCTAATACTATGGAATATATAAAGGGCGATTATAGATTTGACAAAGAAAGGATAAACAGATCCAATGTTGTATATGTATGGGCACAGAAAGAATATACAAATCTCAAGGGATTGAGAGAAGCAGGGATACATGCCCCTAAACCTTATGGATTTTACAGGAATATCCTGCTGATGTCGTATCTCGGTACTGCCAGAGGCCCTGCACCGCAAATAAAAGATTTAACGGAGGGTTTCCAAAAATTGTATGATGAATTGAAAAGAGCCATGTGGCTTATGTACCATAAGGCGGGCATTGTCCATGCTGACCTCAGTGAATATAATATACTTTATTATAGAAAAAATCCATACATCATAGATGTGGGGCAATCTGTATCTATAAAGCATCCGATGGCAGAGGATTTCCTGGAGAGAGATATTAAAAACATAGTTTCATTCTTTACAAAGAAAGATGTAACATGCAATGTAAAAGATCTATATAGTTATATTAAAGGTGGTATAAATGCTTGATATAGGCAGTTTAAAAATACCCTATGCCAGAATAGGTGTACTGATTGGCAAAGAGGGAAGCATAAAGGATAAGATAGAGGAAGAGGGAAAGGTAAAACTGGACATTGATTCTGAAAATGCCTCTGTTACGGTTTATCAGAAAAGTGATCCGTTAAAGGCATTGATGGCGATGAATGTTGTTCAGGCTATTGGCCGGGGATTTAATCCCGATAAGGCAATGTTTCTTTTTGATGATAGTATACAGCTAATAGTTATATCAATTAAAGAATTTGTAAAAAAAGATACAAAAAGAATAAAAGAAATCAGAGGCAGACTCATAGGCAAGGAAGGGCATACCAGGGAAATTATAGAAGAACTTACAGGCACGTATATATCAATAAGCGGGAATACTGTTTCTATTATAGGTGATTTTATATCTATACAGTATGCAAGGGAGGCCGTGAACATGATACTTCAGGGCAGGAAGCACAAAACTGTTTATGCCTATCTGGAGAAAAATGCAGGTGAATTAAAATTCAGGAAAATGGAAGAAAGCTTTGGGAATGATTGAAAACCGTTAAAGTTTATATCCTTTTTAGTAATATCTTATTATAGCGGGGTAGGGTAGTCAGGAGATCCCGACGGGCTCATAACCCGTAGACCAATGGTTCAAATCCATTCCCCGCTACTTACAGTTTTTGTTATCTATATATTTAATTATTGATTCAAAGTTTGAATTTCCTGTAAAACATGATTTATACCCATAATTTTTAAGTGTTTCCGCAGTAACTGCACCTATAGCATAAATACATTTATTTACCATTATACCACCAATCTCTTCATAAAATATCCTGGCTTCCATAGATGATGTCAGAAGTATCCCTTTACATTCCGGGTTAAAAAATAATTCCTTTATATGCGTATTTTCAAGTTTTACAACTTTGTAGATATAATATTCCTTGAAATTTGAATTGTGGCTTTCAAGCCAGTCATTTATAATATTGTTTGATTCGTTGCTGCGGAAGAGAGCTATTCTTGAATTGCCATACTTTTCCAGCAGTGATATAACCCCGTAGGAATTTTTTGCAGTGGGTACGGAAACATTTCCTGTATACTTTTTAACCTCACCTGCCGTCTGTTCTCCTATTGCAATTATATCCGGATTTTCTGTATATTCATAATAATGCTTGAAGAATTCTACCGCCCCAATGGAGCTTGTAAGAACCACCACAGAAGGTTTATTTTTTATAATATCATTAGCTATATTTTCATTCTTTCCTTCTTTTATAATAGCTGTTAGAGGTACATTTTTGACATTTATGCACAGCGTTTCCACAGGCTCAAACTTGATCCGGGGCCTTGTTGTAATTATATATTCAGAAATAGCCATAACCTGCAATCGCCTCCCTTATCTGCTCCACAACAAGATCTAAATCCGATTCAGTAAAATTCAAATCTTTATATTCATCTGATTTCAATGAATAAAATCGTGTCTTTATTGTTCCACTCGATGAAAGAATGCCCACGGGCATTGAACAACCGAGATTGAGTTTTTCGGTGATATATCTTTCATTCACCAGATTTTTATATGTATCCGGATCGTTGACACATCTGATAATTCTGGATGTTTCAGAATTCTTTTTGCCTACTATGGCTATTATTCCCTGACCCGGTGCCGGCAGGAACTGTTCTTCCGGAAGATCAAAATGTTCCAGATCAAGTTTCATCCTGATATATGCTGCCTTTGCAATAATGATGCCGGAATATTGACCTGACATGTATCTGAAAACTCTTGTATCTATGTTGCCGCGTATATCTGAAATATTCACATCCATGTTTACTGTTTTTGCCTGCCTTATTCTTCTCATGCTGGATGTGCCCAGGGTATCTGTATTTTTCATCTCTTCCATGGGAATTCTGGATATTAACACGTCCCGGTAATCCTCTCTCTTTAGAACTGCACTGATTTCTAAACTATCATGTATAGTAGAGGGGATGTCCTTTGCGCTGTGTACAGCCAGATCTATTTCGCCGTCTATTATTCTCTGATTGAGCTC
The DNA here is from genome assembly GCA_021797225.1 of Thermoplasmata archaeon. The sequence continues at coordinate 5,097 of JAKAAE010000067.1, forward strand.
ATCAACGAATACACCTGTTGAACTCATCCTGTACAGTGGGGTTTTCCTGTTGGCATCACCCTTTGATGTGAAAGTTTTTATTTCCACATCATGTCCAGCTACCTCCAGGGCGGTCTTTACACTTCTGGCCTGTATCAGTGCCAGTTCACTATTTCTGGTTCCCAGTATCAAAGACATTTCAACACCGAAGAGAGGGCATCAACAGTTCTCTGGAAATCTTTCTCGCCGTGTGCAAAACTGATAAATTCTGTTTCAAATTGGCTGGGCGGGAAGAAAATTCCCTTATTGAGAAGGCCATGGAACATTTTGTTGAATTTATCCGTATCGGATACTCTGGCTGTATTGTAATCAATCACATTTTTATCGTTGAAAAATATCTGGAACATTGAATAGCATCTGTTAACTACTGCGTTTATACCGTATTCTTCTATGATGGAATTAAGTTCTTTTTCCAGCCTGGCTGCATAACCGTTAATGTATGAATAATCTTTTGACTTCAGTATTCCCAGAGTTGCAATTCCTGCTGCCATGGTAAGAGGATTACCAGAAAATGTCCCTGCCTCATAGACATTGCCGGCCGGTGCTATTTTTTCCATTATATCCTTTCTTCCACCGAACATGCCCACTGGGGCACCTCCACCTATTATTTTGCCCATAGTGGTGATATCCGGTTTTATCCCGATTATATCCTGATAACCACTGAAGGCGAATCGGAATCCTGTAATAACTTCATCGAATATAAGCAAAGATGAATATTTTTCAGTGATCTCCCTGAGTGATTTTAAAAAGTCCTTTTCTGGATTAACAACACCTATGTTCCCGAGAACAGGCTCCGTGATTACCGCAGCTATATCAGTTCCATGCTCCCTGAATAGTTTTTCTATACTTTCAAAATCGTTATACTGCCCCACCAAAACAGTTCTGGAGACTTCTTCAGGAACTCCGGAGGAAGATGGAACTCCGAATGTCATGGTTCCGCTTCCGGATTTTATCAGTGCGTAGTCATGGGCTCCATGGTATCCTCCCTCCATTTTTAGAATATACTTTTTTCCTGTGAAGCCCCTTGCAACCCTGATTGCGTGCATTGTAGCTTCAGTTCCGGAATTTGTAAAACGAAGCATATCAATAGATTTGACAGAATTTTTTATCATTCGCCCAAGATTTATCTCATTTTCAGTAATTGATCCGAACAAGATTCCCTTATCAACCTGCCCTTTGATTTTCATAGCAACATCAGGATTGGCATGTCCCAGTATCATTGGCCCGAAGCCCATAGAATAATCGATATATTCTTCGCCATTAACGTCAATAATTTTAGAACCGCTTGCCTGCTGAAACATGACCGGCTCCGGAGAATAATATCTAACAGGAGAATTTACACCCATTGGAAACAATTCCCTTGCTTCCTTAAATAGCTCTGAAGATTTCATATTTCTACATCAATTTTTAGGATTTATGTTTTTGTTATTGTTGTTTAAATAAAATATTTGGAGCAGAGACCAGTAGACCTTAAAAGGCAATGATCTTGATAAACAGTTTTTCCATATACCACTTGATTATTTAAAATTGTCAGACATATTATAAAATCCATTAAAAAAATTGAGGTCTGTTTATTTTATTAATATTATCATGCAATTATTTCTGCAATCAAATCTCTTTTACAATAATAACTATGCAATATGGCAAAATAATTTAAGCATAAAAATTTATATATATCATGGACATGATCTTATATGTCAGACAATCAGGATAATTCTATTATGTATGTAATAGCATATCTTATACCCATATTAACAGGTGTGCTTGTATATATTATGTACAATAATAATAAGAGATTAAAGTTTCATGCAATCCAGGCAATAATTCTAGGCATCGCCATATTGTTTGTTGATGTTATTTTTTATATAATTTCATTTGTTATATTCCCCCCGATATTCTATGCAGGTTATATTATTGAGATAATTCTATGGGTTTATGGCCTGTATGTAGGTTATAAGGCATCAATTGGCACAGATATAAGTATTAAATACATAGGAGATTATGCATCGAGCCAGTCCGGTTTCCAGAAACAATAATAAGTTAATTGCGTAATTATATTTATTTAGATCAATACTGGCGGGCATCATTTTATCTGTTATTCCGTATAAATCAATTTTATAAAGTTTATATTAATAATAATTATAGGCTTATTTATGATTTTGGCGATATATAAAATAAAACAGGACCGTTATATCATGAGAAAAATTTAAAATCAGAGATAATTAAGGGCTCATTCATTTAATTTTGCTATTAAATAAGGCAAGGATTCTTCATAACGCGGGGTGTTATAGAAGTGCCCTCCGTTGAATTCCATATATGTGTGTTTTATGTCAAGTAACTCCATTTTTTTATGCAATGTCCTCATACCCATATACAGGCTATATTCATCCTTTGTACCTACATCTAGATATATAGCATCGAGCTTTCTGAGGTTTGATGCATTTGATTCAACATTGTTTACAGGATCATACCCGGACCATTTTTTCCATATATCCTCATTGAACATTCCTGTTTCTGTATCAAATGGCAACTCCGGAAGATGATTTTCATTATTATATGAATAAAATGCTGACATGCCGATTATATTCAATGTTCTTATTTCATTATCGGTAAGATCGTCTTTCTGTGCCATTTTTTCCATATAAGCAGTTA
>JAKAAE010000068.1 GCA_021797225.1 Thermoplasmata archaeon
TCACCATGGCCATTGCAATGATCTGGTCCCTGTATGGATGCTTTCCCATGATACTGTACATATCCTGTGCAAGATTCCATGCAAGCTGGGAATTGCCGTATTCATATACCCTGGAAGAGGAGAATATATTCTTTGTTTTCTTCTCCCTGTATATTCCATTATCATCGATTGTTCCCATTAGAACAGTCTTCTTCACCGGCTTCTTTTTTACCTTGTCCCACACACCCCTTGCAGCATACAGGTAATAGTTTCCGCCTATTACCTTCAGTTCAACCTTCCTTCCCTTTTCCCTCTTCATCCTGAAGTATGTCTCCTTTACAGGATCCGGGGCATTATCAATCATAGTCATATGTGTTATTATATGTGTTAATACTATATACATGTTTCCACTGGAAATGGCTAAAGTAAAGAGTTTCCATAATAAGGATAGATTGGAGTGAAGAATTGCAATATACAATATAATGCTGTATTTCCAGTATTCAGGCAATGAAAAAATATGTGTTAATTTAGGGGGAGTTTAGGTATTTAAATAGCAATATTAAAAATAGTCTTTTGCCTGTAATTTCCAATGGCTGTTTTTATTTTTTGTATTTTCACTATCATATATCCAACGGTAACTGTATAATAATTTATTGCAATTAATGAGCGATGAAAATAGAATGGAAGGTAGCCTATGGATACATTATATTTGGCTCCTTGATGCTGGTGATATATCTATTTACCCATGACTATGAACTTTCAGTTGCGGCGGAAATAGTATTTATACCATTTTATTTTTTTCATTCAATAAGGCTTAAGGGCGTAAAATATACTGCTATTTTTTTCTCTGTGTCATATTCATTATCCCTTATTATTGAAATTATTGGAGTCCATACTGGAATTCCCTTTGGAAAATATTCCTATTCTCATATTCTGGGTCCTGAAATTTTTGCGGTTCCTGTTGCTGTGCCATTTCTCTGGTCCTCACTTCTTTATTTCTCCTCACTGGCTACCAGAGGTCGTATATTGATTCCTGCTATTTTGCTTGTGGCTCTGGACATATCCTTCGATCCGAGATTCTCAAGACATCTCTGGCGCTGGGCTGTTCCAGGCGCATATTTCAGAGTTCCATTGACAAATTTTATGGGGTGGCTCATAACATCCATTTTTATTTATTCTGTACTTTATATTTTGATAAAAAAAGAAGATAACTTAGATATTAATGGGCTGATATTTTATACTGTTCTCGGCTACTTCCAGTGTATTGAAGATGTTGTGGTTACGCTCTATCTTCCTGCAATTATCTCATCTATTATTTTCACTATCATATTTGCCACAGGATACATAGCATGGAATCATGGGAGACTGAATAAAACTCCATCCGGACCTGTTAATTTTCCTAACAAATAGTTATATAATAATATCATATAATGAATTTGAATGTTCAAGGTTAAGCTTACCCTGAAAAAATCAGAGTATTTGAAGTACCTGGAGGCAATAAAACCGGAGGTTACAGAAACCTTCGGAAGGTCTAAAGTTAGTCTGGAAGAAGACGCATCAAATATCTATATAATTATAGATGCACCCGATGCCTCATCATTAAGGGCCAGTGTTTCTTCAATTACCCGGGTATTGAACGTAACAAAAAAAATAATGGAGGAAGATGTATGGTAGAACCCAATTTAAATGCATATTTGCAGAACCAGATAAAGCAGGCACAGGACATGCAGGCACAGATAGAACAGATAGCCAGCCAGAGATACCAGCTGGACATGAAGGTAAAAGAACTGGAAAAAACATTGAAAGAATTGAACGGCATAGAAAAAGATGTTCCCGTATACAAAAATGTTGGACCTGTTATTTATAAAATTGATGATAAGGAAAAATTAATATCTGACCTGGATGAACAGCGCGAGCTGAGCCAGATGAGATTAAAAACACTGGAGAACCAGCAGAAATCACTTGAAGATAAATACAAGGAACTGGAGCAGGCAATCCAGAAAAGATATGAAGAATCAACAAGGTCCCAGAATAACCAGGGAATAAATTAATTTTTATTACATAGTTTCTAAAATTTTCTTTCTTATCTTCGATGAGCTATTTATTACACCGTTATAGGGAGATACTCTTCTGACCTTTGTATTGAGGCCCATTTTTCTGCATTCACTTTCTATATAAGAATCGTCGAATCTCTGATCATAGCCCAACGTAATAATATCTGGTTTCTGTTCGGCAACTGTCTGGAATATGTTTTCATTGCTATGGCCTATAACAGCTTCATCAACAACCCTGAGCTCAGCCACCATTTGTGCTCTTTCCTTTTCATTGAAAATAAGCTCCTTCCCATGCTTTTCGGCGTAATAGTCAGATGCTATAACAACAATAAGATAGTCACCGAAGGATCTTGATTCCTTTAGATAATGTACGTGACCTAAATGCAAAATATCAAAAACCCCGGATGCCATCACCTTTATCATTAGTAAGTTAAATACTTAGGCTTTTATAAATAATTCGATGGTTATGTCATCATAATGCATGGATTTTATATTTATAAAATTAGTTATTGTTTATTACCTGCGCATTCAGAAGCCGTATATTTTTCAATAAACTCTCTTGCCCTGCCAATAAAGTCTTCCTTCACTAAATTCAGGTATTCGCAGTCTAAATACTGTTTGTTTTTTAGGTCCTTCACAGCTTCTTCATAATTTGAATATATTCCCTTTGCTATTGATTTCAATAGTGAAAATACATCATTAAACTCCTCAACGTGCTCAAATTCCAGAAATTTATAAATCTGGATCTTGTCTGAATTTTCAACAAGCTGGCAGAATAGTGATATTACATCGCCCTCCTCCCCAGAATCTACTACAATCCTAGCATGTTTCATAGATTTTTCATAGTCTTTACTGTACAGATAGGATCTAAAATACTCATAATTTTTTTCAGTATCATATACGGATTTGCACGAATCCAGGTATGTCAGTGCAATATCTGGTTTTCCTGTATTATTTAACTGTGTGGCACACAGTAACTTTGCCTCCTCGCTTCTATATTCATTGCATAATTTTTCTGAAGTTTTAAGTGCATTATCATAATCTCTGAGAAAACTCTGTCCAAAGTATAACAAGGCGAGTATTTCCGCATCTTCTTTCCCATATCTCTTTATCTCTTTTACCAAGAGTTCATAATCATTGTTTTTTAATAAAAAATAAAACCATAATTTATATGCATCAATATCGCCATTCTCAAGTATTTTTTTGTAAGTGCTGTAGGCTTCCTCTTTTTTCCCCTGGGAAATTAGAATGTCTGCTAGCAAATCATAAAATTCGTTGACTTCTGGATAGAATTTAATAAATTGTCTGTATATCTCCTCTCCGGAGTTATTCAGTCCAACCATCTTCAGAAAATCATTCAGTGCATATAAATATCCAAATTCTGCCGTATTTCCAAATGCCTCTGCAGTGGTTTCTATGTATTTCTCTGGTTCTTCTCCGGACATGTATATTGCCAATATTATATTATAAGCATCCTGATTTCCCCTATCATATTTTAAGGCCAGCTTTGCCTCGGACAGTGACTTCATTTTCTGGTCTTCATGAAGGTAAATGTCGGCAAGTTCTGAATGGGCATCTGAATCTGTTATATTTGTCTTTAAATATATTTCCAGAAGAGTCTTTGCCTCATCAAAACGCTGAAGTTTTTTCAGTGAAATGGCCTTAGTAAAGTAAGGTGTATCATCCTCTGGACCGATCTTTATTGCCATGTCAGCATATTTTATACTGTTTTCATAATCCTCTATTGAATAATAACAGAAACTTTTATGTGAATAAATTGCTGGATTGTTCTTGTATCTGCTCTCCATAACATCAAGTTCCCTCAGGGCCCCTTCATAATCAGCCATTTCAATAAGCACTTCAATTTTGTGAAATAGATAATTTCCCTTTGATGGTCTCATATTAATTGCTATATTTATATATTCCAGTGATTTTTCATACTCTCCGGATTCAAAGCTTTTCAATGAGAGATCATAATATTCTTCATCGCTTTTTTTAATTCCGAACATATCTAGTTATTTTACGGATTTATAAATAATATTGGAATTTTGTATGCTGCACATCACCTTCTGCCCAGGAGTTTCTACTAGAGGTTATAACCTTAAGTTTAAATAATCCTTAGAAATTATAAAACATATGCAGAATATAGTAGAAGATGTTTATGAAGAGCTCAAGGCAGCAGTTGAGAAGACTGCGAACCTTCCATGCGCCATTGCATATTCAGGTGGTCTTGACAGCTCTCTTCTTCTGGGACTTTCAGGTTATAAATACATACCGTATACACTGGGATTTTCTGATTCCAGGGACATAGAAAATGCCGATGAGGCATCAATGATTCTGAATATTCACATAAAGAAAATAATACTGGATGATATTGATATTCAGAGTTACATATCACAGTTAAAGGAAATTGATCCTAAAATCACAAAAATGGAACTGGGATATGAGCTTGTCCTTTTCATACTCATGGATTTCATACCTGAGAAATATGTTGTGACCGGTCAGGGTGCAGATGAAATATTCTACGGCTATCACAGGTTTATTGATAATGTAAGACTGAAAAATGACACATACCTTAACAGGCTTTTCAATGTAACGCTTCCCAGGGAGAAGAAAATGGCAGAATATTACGGAAAGGAACTTATTACACCCTATATTTCACCAGGAATTCTCAGAATGAGGCACAATATAACAAGGGATGACAATATAAAGGATACCAGAAATAAGATAATTCTACGTGAAATAGCAAAAAAGATAAACATGCCAGATGAAATATATTCAAGGAACAAAACAGCAGCTCAGTATGGTTCCGGCATTAATAAATTCCTTTTAAGGCAGGATGATAAAATATTTAGAAATGAATAAATATTATTGTGAGATATGGTAGTATATAACTAATGGGATAAACAATGACATACATAGGAATAATAGGAGGCAGTGGTCTTTACAGTATAATGGAAAGCAAGAAAACAATTGATGTTGAAACACCTTACGGAGAGCCATCCGCTCCAGTTGAAATCGGAGAGATAAATGGCGTGGAGGTTGCATTTTTGCCCAGACACGGAAAGAAACATACTTTCCCACCACATATGGTAAATTATAAGGCAAACATATTCGCAATGAACAAACTGGGTGTTGAGCGAATTATTGGACTAAATGCGGTTGGCTCACTTAATGAGGCATACCATCCCGGTGATATAGTCATACCTGATCAGTTTATAGATTTTACAAAACGCAGGGAACTGACATATTACAATGGTCCTGATGTTTACCATATATCCATGGCAGATCCATTCTGCAGCGATATCAGTACAAAAGCCTATGAAACAGGTAAAAAATTATCTTATCCTGTCCATAGAAGTGGGTCTTACCTCTGCATAGAGGGGCCCAGATTTTCTACAAGATCCGAATCAAAAATGTTTAAAAATTTCGCAGATATAATCGGAATGACACTGGTTCCAGAGATAAATCTGGCAGCTGAACTGTCAATGTGTTATGGCATGCTTGCAACGGTTACAGATTATGATGCATGGAAGGATGAGGCAGTGGAAGCCTCTGATGTAATGCAGATTATGAAGGAAAGCGAGGAAAAGGTATCCAAAATGTTATATAATTTAGTTCCACAAATTAACGGTCAAAGGAATTGCAAATGTTCTTTGAGATTAGAAAATGCAAAAGCGTGATATAAAATGAAAATAAAATTTCTCGGCGGAGCCGAAGAAGTCGGAAGACTAGCAATAAAGATAGAGGATAAGCAGAGCAAGATAATGATAGATTATGGTATAGAGCCGGAAAAGCCACCGGAATACCCAATGCCACCTGAAAAGGTGAACGATATATTCCTGACCCATGCGCATCTGGATCATACAGGTGCACTTCCAGTGTATTACCATAGCTTTGAGGCAAATTTCCATGCCACGGCAATGACAGCTAATAGTATAAAACCTATACTTATGGATTCGCTGAAAATCATGAGGCTGGAGAATTACACAAAGATGTTCAACGAGGAGGATGTTGATAACCTCTTCAAGTCAATGGTAACAGCGAAATACGAGCAGCCATTCCAGGTGGATAACCTGACGGCAGTGGCACACAGTGCAGGTCATATACCGGGATCCTCAATGTGGTGGTTCCAGGATTCAAAATCATTTATGATTACCGGAGACCTTTACACAAGGGATACAAATCTTTTATACGGTGCAAAGCCTGTAAAAACAGATATACTGATAATGGAAAGCACATATGCGGGAAGGGATCATGAGGATCGTGATGAGGTCATACAGAGGCTCAAGGACAGCATAAGGGAAACCATAGAGAATGGTGGGAGGGTAATTTTACCCACCTTTGCCATAGGAAGGACCCAGGAAATGATCATGACCCTACGTGATATGGATTATAGAATTTATGTGGATGGAATGGGAAACAAGATATCATGGATATACATGGACACACCTGGATTTTTAAAGGATCAGAAATTATTCAGAAAATCCATGGGCCGTGTAATACAGGTAAGGAATAACAGGATGAGAAAGGAAGCAATAGAGGAGGCAGACATCATTATAACAACATCTGGTATGCTGGACGGCGGACCTGTGCTTGGATACATAGATGCATTCGCTGAAGATCCCAAATCTGCAATATTCCTTACTGGATACCAGGTCGATGGCACAAACGGAAGGAGCTTAATAGAAAACGGAACAATACAGATAGCAGGTGCAACAATAAAACCTGCAATGAAGATTGATTTCTTTGATCTTTCAGCACATGCAGGCCATTCTGACCTTGTAAAATTCATAAAGGGAGTTGATCCGGAAACCGTTGTATTATGCCACGGTGATCAGAGGGAAAAACTTCAGGAATCGTTACCTGAATACAAATTTATACTGCCATTCAACGGCCATGAATTTGAGATCAAGTAATTCACCTATAATATCTCTTATATAATTTTTCATAAGCATAATTTATATTTTTCATTTTTTCAGAATATTCTTCCTCATTTTCAGGAGTGGTAAGATCGGGATGATACAGCTTTGCCATTCTCCTATATGCATTTTTAATTATCTCTGGATTATCAGTAGGCTCTATCTCAAGAATACCGAATAGGTCTTTATCACTACTCTCTTTCTCCTTCGGTTCGGATTCTCTGTAATTTTCACTGTCAATATATTCATAAAATACATAGCCTTCCCTTATTGCCATCCCGTATTTCTCAGCTGCGTTTATTAAAGTTTCCTGCACAGCCCTTGCAGATTTTCTCTTCAACGACGGGTCAATAAATATGTGTGCAAAGGATTTTTTTCCCTCTTTGTTATGGTAATAACACAGTATTATACCATTATTTATGGATTCTCCAACCCTGAATGACCATCTTGTATCGCCGAATTTGTCGAAAACATTCTGCCTGTATAGGACCTTTCTCTGCAGCAGGTTCCCGTTTACGGATATTTTCACGGTTTTTTTGCCATTGTTGATTATTGAATCATCTGAAATCCAGTAAAGGAATATATACTGGTATACTTTTTTCCCCTGAAATCCGTAAAGGTCGTTGTCAAAAGAAAGTGTTCCGTTAATTTTTTTAATTTTTTCCGGTTTACCGAATTCAGAAAATGGTATATCATCTGGAACAGCCATGTTAATCGGTCATTTGAATGAAGTATAAAAATCTGCACCACCGGAATTCAGTCATAGAAATACTTAT
>JAKAAE010000069.1 GCA_021797225.1 Thermoplasmata archaeon
ATGACTATTCTGAATATGCCGCCTGTTGAAAGCGGAATCTTCCATGCATTTTCTATGCTTTTCATATAAGCGTATGCATTAGTTATTATTAAAATATTTCCGGGACTGTTACATTATTCTATTTTTGTCTTGGCTACCTGGCTGAATTTGGTAATTTTACCCTCTGTATCTATACTGAGGTAAACGGTATAATGAAATCCGGCAAAATCAAACTCAGTGGATACATCGTATCTATCACTATTGTTTACTATGCTATTTACTGTAAAATTTTCAACTGCATCAGAATACATATCCTTAATATTTTTCTCCGTTATGGTTTTGACATCTTTCATGCTTTCGATATCCATAAAAGGTTATTATCATTCTATTATTAATTATTTCTTAATTATTCTTTCCGACTGTTATTTAATTACGTGAATATGAAAATTTTTAAAATCTCTATTAAAAACAAATAGTTATATATAGAAAAAAATAATTATAACACGATTAAAATGAAATTCTTTCTTGATAGCTGCAATGTTGACGAAATAAAGGAAATTTCAGATTATGGATTTATCGATGGAGTCACAACAGATCCGTCCTCAATTGCGCGTGAAGTATCCAAAGGCAGTACGACAGAGCAGGTAATAACAAGTATTATCAAACTTGTCAATGGTGAGGTCCATATTCAGGTGGTGACACAGGATTTTGATACCATAATGTCGCAGGCCATGAAAATCCATTCTCTCGGAATGAATGTAATTGTAAAAATACCGGCAACCCTTGTGGGATTAAAGGCCATGTTAAAACTGAACGATAAGAAAATAAAATGCTCAGCCTCTTCCGTGTATAATTCTGTCCAGGCTATTATGGCTGCACAGAATTACGCCGAATATGTTTCAATAAGGACAGGGGTCATAGACGAAAATGGAAAGGATGGAATGGAGCTGGCATACAGCGTAAATGAAACTTTGAAAAACAATAAATTCGATTCAAAGGTCCTGATTACAAATATTTCCAATCCGGAACACATAGTAAGGGCGGGCATAATGGGCGTTGGAGCTATTTCTGTACCCTATAATTTAATAAAAACACTTGGAAGCCATATTAATACATTAGATGATATAGCAAAGTATATGGAAGACTGGGATAAAATTCCGGAAAGCAGCAGAACATTTTTCAATAAATAAACATGACTGTATAATTTTGATTATTTGTTTGTGTTCAAAGACCCTCATTCAGCCTGCCTCATCATTATCTGGTTTTGCATAGTAGCAGTAGTATTGTTAATTTTATAAACACCTTATTTGCAAATAGTGCCACATCATATTTTTATATACTGATAGTATGCATTAATGATAAATATGGTAAACGAAGGAGAAATCGCGCCGGATTTTGAGGCATTAGATACAGGATTGAAAAGCAGAAAACTATCAGATTACAGAGGTAATGTTACAGTACTTGCCTTCTTTCCAGGAGCATTTACATCGGTTTGTACAAAGGAGATGTGTACCTTCAGGGATTCCATGGCAAACTTTAACAAATTGAATGCAAAAGTAATTGGAATAAGTGTCGATGCACCCTTCTCGCTCAAGGAATTTGCAACAAAAAATAACCTGCAATTCGATCTGTTAAGTGATGGTAACAGAGAAATATCAGAGAAATATGGTGTTTTGTACAAAAACTTCCTAAACATAAACAAATTAACAGCTTCAAAGAGGTCGGTATTTATTCTTGACAAGAATGGAAAAATTATATATAAATGGGTGAGCGAGGATGCAGGCAAGGAACCAGATTATAAAAAGATAGAAGAAATAATATCTAAATCTAACTAAATTAATCTAAATTATATTTATTAAGATTTTTTGCATATCTTGTACAGAAACTGTTATAATTTTCCTTATATTTTTTCCACAGCGCCATATAGTCATCTGATACTGTACCGACAACCCGGGCAGGTACGCCCACTGCAATAGATTTTTCTGGAATTATACTATTATTTTTAACAACCGCTCCCTCGCCTATGGCAGCCCATTCACCAATAGTTGCAAAATCCGAAACTGTTGAATTCATTCCTATTACTGCAAAGTTGCCTATTTTTCCTGTATGTATGACAGATAAATGTCCGATGGTGACGTGATCACCTATTACTGTTTCTTCTCCAGGTCTTGCATGAACCACACAATTATCTTCAATTGCAGAATATGAACCGACATTTATGGTTCCGTAATCACCACGTAAAACCGCTCCTGGGCCGATCCATACATTATCCCCGATATGGACATTGCCGATGACGGTGGCGTTCTCAAAAATATAGGTATTTTTACCTATTACAGGGAATTTCCCCTCAAATTCGTATATCATATATGCCGAATTATTACATTAATATAAATATGTCTATGAACTGGAATCATTACCTGCCTGATCGTCATTGAATTTGAAATAACGGACAAGCCTCCCTTTATCATCATAAATATCCCTGTACTGTACCTTATCAGCCCAGATTAATGACGTGAGTTCCATATGGATCATCCATTCTTCATGGTGATTCCCGAGGTGTTCCTTCAGTTCCTTTAATGTATATGCGTTCTCCCTGTTTTTTTCCAGAAATTCTAAAATATACTTTTTAATATCCACATTTTCAGATGAATTGAAAGTTTTTGAATCTACAGGCATATTATTTCACCTGATCTTCTTCAAGTGCTTTCTTATAGCTAGAAACAAGCTTGGTAATATATTTTTGCGCTGCACTCTTCATCATCCTTGCACCCATGCTGGCAGCAGTTCCCACAATATTCATTTCCGCCTTCCACTGAACTTTTGTCTGATCATTTTCTCCAGTAAACTGGAAATTAAGGGTAAAATCTACAGATGCGCCTGAACCATTGCCCCTGCCCTTTAATGTAATCATTTTGTTAGCCTCACTTTCGGTTACATCAAGAACCAAATCAAATTTGCCCTTTATAAATGATACACCTGCCTTAGCCGTCAGTTTCATTTCAGTATCACTTATTTTTTCGTGGCTTATGAGATCGGGTACAAGTTTTACCAGATCTTCCAGGTCGGCTACCTGGTTATATGATTTTTCAGGCGTGGTCTTTACCTCGAAAGAATCTTCAAAGTTTAACATAAATTTAGATTAATACATTGTAAATAAATGTTTATATAGAAATAAAAATTGAAGCGTTTTTGGTACCATTTGAATAGTTAATTCTATAAAAATGAAATACTACGCCATTAAGTGATTTGATTATTGTGGAACCGTTGCCGATTCGTATGTGCCCAGTACCCTGAACTGTGTGGTCATTTTCCGGATCAATGAAATTGCATGATCAGATCTATCATTCTTTTCTATGTCTATGAAAAATAGGTAATTGAACGGATTGTACTGAATTGGCCTTGATTCTATTTTGGTCATATTTATATTATCATCATTGAACACCTTCAGTATATTATAAAGACCACCTATCCTGTTAACGATTGAAAATGCCAGTGAAATCTTAGAACGCTCCGTGGGCAAAACCGGATTCTCTGATATAAGAAAAAATCGTGTATAGTTATTATGTGTATTTTCTATGTTTTTAACAATTATTTCCATATTATTTATTCTGGCTGCAAGTTCACTGGCTATAGCTGCATATGTATTTTTATTGTAATTCTTTACAATTTTAACACTTCCTGCGGTGTCATATTCACCTACCGGCTTTATACCATGATTATAAATAAACTCTGAGCACTGGGACAGGGCCTGAGGATGTGAAAGTACATATTTTATATCGCCTAGCTTTACTCCCTGTCTGGCTATAAGGCAATGTTCTATTCTTAAATAATGCTCCTTAACTATTGAAAAATCGCTTTTAAAAAGAAAGTCATATGTTTGATTTACAGAACCTTCAATGGAATTTTCTATGGGAACCACACCGGCATGTATTTCCTTATTGCTCAGGGCATCAAAAACGGCACGCACTGATTCGAGGGGAACGTAATCACCCTGTATCATTTGCATAGCAGCTATATTGCTGTAAGCTCCCGGTTCGCCAAAATATCCTACTTTCAATACATGGATATATTTCATATATATTTAAAATTGGTTAAAATCATATTCATCATATTCCTTTTGCTTATGCCCGTATTCTCCAGTGTTTATATGCCTGTATAGCCATATGAGGAATGCAATTATAAATACTGCCGGTATCCACATATAAAATGCATACAAGAGATGCCCAGATTCCTCCAGCAGGATTTCTGATGTTTCTATGGCTCCGGCAAATGCAAGCTCTATAACTATGAAGACGTACATATAGATAATTTTTTTATAATTATTTCTCAATTTTCCCTTTAAAAGATAATACAGAAGATAGGTCCCTGAGCTCACGGCTACTGCGTACGCTGGGAGTTCCAGCCACGAGTGTGGTAAAAGCATCAGTGTTGCGAATATTGCAAAACCATTTACATGATCTGCAGTACCCTCCACAGCTATAACAGACGCTGTTGATCCTATAGAAAAGAGAAACATAAGGATTCCTATAATTGGTATAAACTCTATGGATGCTATTAAAAGATTATGGGGGAATATGCTCAGCCACATGGGGAGAAATGATTGGGATATAATTGCATTATCCTCAGATTTAAAGCTCTGATAAAGGGCAGGATCATGAATGGGGAGCGAAGATATTATGGCAAATCCTGCAAGCTCAATTATAAAAGATAACAGGAATAAGTGTTTTAACTCTGGCATCTTTATCTTCATGTATTCTATATTTCAATCATATTATTTATATTTTGGTCAAAAATTTATACATTATTCGCTGTCTCCGATTCGTATAACCTTTACATTTTCCTCATACTTGTCCAGTATCGATTCAAGTGTAATAATACCAATAAATTTACCATCATCAACGACCGCACACCATTTTGTTCTGTTTTTCATCATTAGCTCCCATGCATTTTCTGCACTATTGTCCAGTTTTATATAGGAAATTCCGGGCTTATAGTAATCTTTTACATAACCATATGACTTATTGTCAATATCATATAAATATACTGCACCCATAAGCTTGTCATGATAAACTACCGGAAGTGAAAGAAGATCGTTATCCTTCATTATATTATCAGCCCTGTATATGGTATAATAAAGGTCTGCGTATATGTCATTTCTTATCTTTAAGCTGGAAACTTTCATTTCCAGAAGAAGCGGGGTATGATATTCTCCCATATTGGCAGGGGAATCGCGCCTCTGGTCTACCTGCGATTCATAAATGCTATACTTTGTCCCTGAAGCAATGTACGCAATCGAAACAGCCAGCATAGCACCGGGGAGAAGCTGGAGACTACCGGTCATCTCCACCACCATCAGTATTACAGCCAGCGGTACTTTGCCTGCAGCACCAAAGAAAGATAACATGCCTATTATGACAAATGGTGCTACCTCAGGAACAATCCCGGGTACCAGAAGATGGAAGAGAACACCGAAAAGGGCACCGAGAGATGCACCTATGAATATCCCCGGAGCAAAGACACCTCCACTCCCTCCCGATGATACTGTAAATGATGTCGCTATAATTTTGACAAATGGTAGCAGGATCAATAAAAGAATAATAGGCAATCCGAATGTCACGAGTTCATTAAACTTCCCCAGTTCCAGTATTTCAACCCATCCATATCCAGTTCCCAGTATTTCCGGAAATAGAAGGGCAATAATTCCTACCACTGCGCCTCCTATCATTGGTTTTATATGATTTGGCACATGCCATTTTTTGAATACATTCCGGATTCCATAAAATGTTCTGATGTAAAGTATAGCCATTACACCTGCAACAAGTCCTAGAAAAGCATAAAATGGCAATCTAAACACACTAAATGCCTCAATATAGTCACCAAATATAGGTTCAAATCCTACCACAGAGGCAAATATGGAATAACCTATGGATGATGCAACCAGTGATGGAAATATTACTTCTGATTCAAAGTCACGTCTATAGAGTATTTCTGCCCCGAGAACCGCACCCCCTATTGGTGCCTTGAATATTGTTCCTATTCCCGCGCCGATTCCCACTGCAACGGCTATTCTCCGATCCTTTGGGCTGAGACCAAGAACATCAGCCAAAAATGAACCTATGCCGGCGGCAATCAATGCTGTGGGGCCTTCTCTTCCGGCACTTCCACCAGATCCAATGGTAATTGCCGATGCTATTGTCTTCACAAGCGGTGTTCTCCTTTTTATCTTGCCGTGATTATTGTGAAATGCCCTTATTGCGGCATCTGTACCATGACCCTCTGATGAGGGGTCAAATGTATAAACTATTATACCACTCAGAAGGCCGCCTGCAGCCACGACTACAGGGATAAGATAGTAACGTATGGCAAAAAAATGGTATACTGTAGACCCACCCTCACCAAGCGGCCTTGGAATAGACATGCCTATAATATGGGTAAAGAATATTATTTCAAAAAGCCTTATTGCATAATAAAATGCGAGGGCCCCAAAGCCAGCAACGATACCTATTATAGCCCCCACTATAAACCACCTCTGGAAATATGGTAATGATGACAACTTAAGATTCATTTTACTAATGCACCCTCATGAAAAATAAAATTTCAGGATTTTTATAATTTAATATCATGAAAACACCACGAATATCACTGCTATCAAATAGCACGAATTCCCACATATCGAATTATGATATAAAACGTTTATATAAACATTGGGTTAATCCTTAAATAGCAATACAAATTATATTTTTTGTTTTGTAAAATATTCCTTCAACTTATCAGATACTATTCCGGCTGTAGTCTTAAATAGTGCAACAGGTGACCATGGAATAAGCAGTTCAGGATTCATAAGCCTGAACCAGTAATTGTCCTGTATGTTCTCAACCATATATCTTGTTCTATATGCAAGTATAAATTCATCAAATATAGATTTATAAAATCTGAATGGCTCATAAATAACAGGCTGAACATAACTAAAGTTTAAATGCTGAAGATACTTTCTTGCTATCTCTATATGTGCCTGTATTCGTGAATAACCTGAAAAATAGGATTCGTTATATATTCTGATGTGTAATTCCCATGGAGCCCTTAATATTCTAGAAATTCCATAGTCTTCACCATGATCGAAGCTGGGGGTTGCGTTTGCAAAACCCCTGTGGGTTTTCAAAAATTGAATTATCATATCTGACTTACTTTCTGGAATTAATAAGGAAAAGGATTCTTCATCTTTTACTGTTTCTCTGTCTATGTATATATTCCTATTATCCTTTAACTCTATGTGTTTCGGAAATAATATGTAAGACATTAGTAGGGTATAGCTTCATATAATTAAATTTTTTCTAAAACGATAAGCTGTCAGACCATCTATTCGGTAATATTAACATGTATTAATACGTCAAAGTCAGTTGCGTAATTAGTTCCCCTCCCTTAGTTTACTGTACTCATTGTAGAAATAGACCTTTAACATCATTTCCTGTACAATATTCTCAAGCTTTACAGCCCTTATTATCTCACCGAACATTCTCTTTATTCCTGAGAAGTATATTTCAACGTTCCATCTTAAGCCGTAATTATTGTTAATCTTCCATGTTCTTTCACTGAATTTTTTAATGAATCTTGTAATCTTAGCCCTGTAAGTAGAACCCCTGGACTGTGTTGATGCATTCCTCCTTGGTGGTATTACAGCCTTACCATCTAATTCATTGTAAATTAATTTAGAATCATATC